>JALSSW010000102.1 GCA_026984035.1 Planctomycetota bacterium | reverse complement strand
CGGTCGGGTGGGATCTTTGCTTTTGTTCATGGCGGAAACTCCAGGGAGCGGCCGAGAACTTTGGGTGACCGATGGGACGGTCTCGGGAACTAAGTTCTTAAAGGAGCTGATGCCCGGAAAAACGGGCGAGCTTCTCAGCGGAGGGATCCAGAGCTTGGCGATCAAGGGGAAACTCTTCTTTACCTTTGTGACGACGACCAAAGGCGCTCCTCTTTGGGTGACCGATGGCACTCCTGGAGGAACTCGCTTCCTTCATGGCTTTGACCCCAAGCCCTTTTCGGGGATGCCGAAGTTCGGGATGTTGGAATTTCGAGGCAAGCTTTTCTTTTCCACGCCCGGGCGCCGGAGGGATGCTTGGGTCAGTGACGGGACCGTGGCGGGGACGCAACCTCTTCTTCCTGTGCGAACCATGGTTTTGCAAGATCCTTTCCCCACGGCTGCTGTTCCTTTTGCCAGTGAACTTTACTTCTTCGGCAACAAGGGCAAGTCCGGTTGGGATCTTTATTCCACAGATGGAACCAGGCTGGGAACACGTTTCCGCCTCGAGATGGGGACGGGCTTTACTCCTGTTCCCTTGTTCGCCGTCGGGGGGCACCTTCTTTATCAACAAGTCAGCGCAACAAAGAATTCCCTGATCGCGCTGGACGCGAAGATGAACAAGTCCACGGTTCTCAGCTGGGACCAGAAGAAAACCTTTTCGGGGGTTCTCCCGCTTGGGTCCAAAGCCCTTTTGGTTTTTCAGCAGGGGATTGGTTTGGCCCAGGCCTATCTCAGCGACGGGACTCCCAAGGGGACTCAGATTGAAATCCCCACAACCCAGATTCCCCTGCCCTTGGACCGCGCTTTTGTCTTAGGAAGCAAGATCCTCTTCCTCCCAAAACCTCCTGGTAAGGCCATCGATGTTTGGGACAGAGTCCAAAAGACCTTCTACAAGATCCCATCCGAAAGCCCCGGGCTTCCTGCTTTTCAGGATGGGAACCGCATCCTGTATCCGACCCCTTCCCATCCTTTTTTAAAAGCCCCTGGAATTTCCTCCCTGCTTTGGCAGAGCGATGGGAGCTCTACGGGGACTCATGTCGTGAATTTGGGCAAGGGCTACCTCCCCTCTCAGGGCTCCGGGGGGGTCGGCATCCTTCCCATGGGGGCAGGGAGCACCCGCATCCTGACTCCCTCCTCGCCGAAAGGAAAGGGGATCTTTGAGGTGAAGGGGCCGGGCCTGGTGGTGAAGAAGCTGGGAGAGGGGAATCTCCCCCCCATGCTGTTTCCAAAAGTCCTTGTAACAAGCTTTGGTAAGAGCTTCTTGATCGCAAGGGGTTCTGGGGGTTGGTATGCTCCTCTGTATGTCAGCGATGGGACTCCCAAGGGTTCCCATCAACTGGATAAATTCCAGGTGCGAATCGACAGGGCGAATTGGATCCAAAACCCCTATGAAGCGGAACTGGGGGATCGCTTTCTTTTTGTGCGCAACAATCCCTTAAAACCAAAAGACTTGCTCGTTTCCACAGATGGAACTCTGAAAGGGACGCGGGATGTCTTCGGCAAGAACAACCCTCCCACGCTTTTGGGGATGTTCCATTTGACCCGTTTGGGAAACCGTCTCTTCTTTTTTGGGGTGGAGAAACTACAAGGGAAGACTGGGATTTCCGCCTATGCCACCGATGGGAGCACGGGAGGCGTCCAAAAGGTTCCAGTGGGGATGATTCCCTTCCACCTCAAGGGGGGATTGATTACCTTTTCCCGCTGGGGGGATCTTATGGTCTTCCCTCTGGATCATTCTACTGAGTTCCCTGATTATGACCTTGTGGCCTTCGACCCGAAAACCAAGAAGGCCACCCTCCCCGTTGCCCATAGTCAGCTCAGCATTCGTCGGGTGATCCCCATCGGCAATGAGCTTCTTCTTTTCCGGCAGATCAATTTCAAGCGATACCAGTTGGATGTTTTGCGAAAGGTCCAAGGCAAAATCCAAGTGAAAACTGTGCAGGTTTTTCCAGAATTTCGTTTGCCCGAACCCTTCAGAATCCAAGACCGACTGTTTGCTTGGATGCTTCCGACCCGCATCCATCAAAATTGGGAAATTTGGGCGAACCAGGGAGGAAGTACTCCTCTCAAACCTCTCTACAAACTGCCTATCGCCTACCAATTGAATAGCAATCCACTCAAGCGTGAAGAAGACCTCTTTCGGCTGGGATCCCATCGCTTCGTTTTTCCTGCGAAGGGCGAAGGCTATGAAGTTGTGGTGGCTGATTTTAGGAACCAGAAAACCACTCCCATCGGCTTCTATTCTATGGGGGGGAATGCGGTCAAGCCCTTCGGCTTCCAGCTTTCGGACGGCAAGCTCTTTTTCTTCGGCCAAGATTTGGGGCATGGTTTAGAGCCTCAGGTTTGGGTTCCCGGTGCCTGTGGAAAACCGCTGGGGATCGGCTGCTCCAAGGATCCTGTCCGCATCGCTTCCCTCGAAGTGGAGGATCCGATTCTCGGGTCGAAGATCCAGGTCTACAGCGAAGGAGCTCCGCAGGGAGCCTTGGGGCTGCTCATCATGGGCTTTTCCAAGCAACTGGGAACGGGAACGATTCTTCCTGGAGGCAGTGTGCAGCCATGCCGGCTGTTTTTTGACTTGGCGAAGCCGTGGCTTTTCTTGCAGGGGTTCAAGGTCCCTCAAAGCGGGGTTTTGAAGTTCTCGATGCAGATCCCCAATTCCCCAAGTTTAGCCGGGCTGACCAGGGTCTGGCAGGCCGTGTTTCCTCAGCCGGGAGGAGTCTTTGAGACTTCCAACGCTTATGAGGCCACCTTCGGGCGATGACCTTCGGGCGAGAAACGGGATAAAAAAGGGCTTAGGCTTTTTGGCCTTGATTCTGCCGCATCTCTCCTGTCGGTCAGTCCATGATTTCGGGAACGAGATTGAGGTCTTCCCAAGGGGGGCGTACGTAGCCTTTGGACATCTTCCGCTTGGGGAGCCGGATGGGTTCAGGGGTTAGGTCCTGGTAAGGGATTTGGCTGAGGAGGTGCGCGATGCAATTGAGGCGGGCGCGTCTTTTTTGATCGGATTGGACGACGAACCATGGCGCCTGCTTGATGTCGGTGTGCGAGAACATCAAGTCCTTGGCGATGGAATACTCGACCCAGCGGTCCCGAGACTCAAGATCCATGGGGCTGAGTTTCCAACGCCGGAGGGGGTCGTTCATCCGGCGCTGGAAGCGACGCTCCTGTTCTTCCAGGCTGACCGAGAACCAGTATTTGATGAGGATGATGCCTGAGCGGACCAGCATGCGTTCAAACTCAGGACATGAGCGAAGGAATTCTTCATATTCATCATCGGTGCAAAAACCCATGACCCGTTCGACACCAGCTCGGTTGTACCAGCTTCGGTCAAAAAGGACCATCTCTCCGGCAGCGGGTAGGTGGGATACATAACGCTGAAAATACCACTGTGTTTTTTCTCTTTCGGTGGGAGTTGCAAGGGCCACGACGCGGCAGACCCGGGGGTTGAGTCGCTGCGCCATGCGCTTGATGGTTCCTCCCTTCCCTGCAGCGTCTCGGCCCTCAAAGATGACAATGACACGGAGCCCCTTCGCTTTGATCCATTCCTGCAAGTGGACTAACTCGACCTGAAGCTCGGCCAGTTTCTTCTCGTAAACTTTTTTGGAGAGCCTAGCTAGGTTCTTTTGAGGGCTGATCTCCTCCGAGCCCTTTTGTTTTTGGATTGAGACCTCTGGATGCGGAGAGCGCGGATCGGCCTGTCTCTTGGCTTTGGATTTTTTGTTTTTCTTGTGCATGCCCATTTCCGCCTAGCGCTTGGCCTTTCCGTGGCGGCGGCGTTCCCGTTTCATGTTTTTGAGTTCCTTGTCACCGGGGATGACGATTTTCGGATTGGGGCGGATCTCGAGAGAGCGGCTTCGTCCTCGGATTTTCATGGACCTTAGAATCAGTTTCATGGTTTCCAGGCGGGCAAGATGCTTGTTATCCGAACGGATGACGTACCAGGGTGTTTTATCCGTGTGGGTTTTGCGGAGGAGTTCATACTTTTTTTCCGTGAACTCATCCCAGAGTTCCTGAGCCTGGAGATCCACTTCGCTCAGTTTCCATGCACGGAGGGGGTCGTTCTTTCTACGGTCAAAGCGCTTTTGTTGTTCCTTTTTTGAGACTGAAAAGTAGAGCTTGAGTAAGGTCGTCTTCCCATCCGCGATAAAGCTCTCCTCATAGTCCAGCACTTCCCGCATGAACTCCCGATATTGTTTGGGAGTGCAAAACCCCATGACAGGTTCGACCATTGCGCGGTTGTACCAACTCCGGTCGAAGAGCACGATCTCACCTGCGTGGGGGAACTGCTTGATATATCGTTTCATGTGCAGCTCGGTCCGCTCATATTCACTCGGTTTTCCCAAGGCTACGACGCGGTAGTGCTTTTCGTTCATGTAGCGTGTGACTCGACGAAGGGTGCCCCCCTTGCCCGAAGCGTCCCGCCCGTCGAAAAGGATGATCGCTTTTCGCCCTCGTTCCTCGAGGTAGGCTTGGAGCTTGATCAGCTCGGATTGATAGGGTTTGAGGGCTTCGGCTTCAAAGTAGCTTCGAAGAGCCGAGCGTAAGATCCGTTCTCGGGGGCCCTTGGGCATTTCCTTGACGAGTTTCCGCAGGGCATCTCGATCGGGTGAGTCTCCCACATCCATTCCTTCAAGGATGCGGCGGATTTTTCCGCTGAGGCGGTTTGGGGTATTCATGATGATCCCATGGTTTTCAAAACCGAAATCCAAAGGGTATCTCAAGGAGCTTAAAAGAAAGAACAGATTACTTTTCCTAAGCAGATGAGAGGTCTTCCTTTTTGTGAACTCATTGCAGGTAAGCAATGAAAGCAAGGTTTGGCTGACACAAATCAGAATCTTTGTCCCTTCATGAGAAGTCCTCTTCAACCAAGGTAAGGCTTCAATGAAACCAAAGCTCTCCTCTCCCCCCGCAGTTTTTCTTCCGATCCTTTTGGCCTTTTTCTCGCTGGCTCCCATGGCAAGGGCGCAAGGCGCGATCCAAACCATACGGAGAGTTGCACCTCCGCCGGTTCTTTCCAAAGCGGGTTTCTCCAAAGTATTGCCCAAATACCCGCCACCTAAGGGGATTCTCCCTCCCCGGCGGCATCTTCCTCCCCTTCCCAGGGGAGAAGGGAAGGACCTCCCGCTTCCCCCGCCTACCCGGATCGGAGCCTCGGGTCCCCAGAGTGCGGGGATTTCCTTCTTCATGAACAAGGATGTTTCGCGGGTCGCAGGTTCCCGGTCTTTGGTCGGGGAGCCGACCGCGACAGCGGATAAGGACAGTTCCTTCATGACCGGAAACTGGTGGGCTGCTGTTTCCAAAAACGGTGGTGGGGATTGGAGTTATATCAACCCCTACACCAAGTTCGCCGCTCCCGATGGGGCCTTTTGCTGCGACCAGTATTCGATCTTCATCCCCAAATGGGGACTCAGCGTTTGGCTCTTGCAATATGGGTACAGCAAGACGACAAAGTCCGGGGGTTACCGAATCGCCTTTGCGGATCGGGCCAGCCTCCGCAAAGGGATCTGGTGGTCCTACTACTTCCGCCCAAAGGATATGGGCTTTAGCAACAAGACCTGGCTGGACTTCCCTCATCTTGCCTTCACGGATAACTACCTCTACTTCACTGCTTGGGTGTTCGCGGGTGAAGCAGGGGGAGAATGGGGGAAAATCCTCGCCAAGCTCCCCCTCAAGCCGATTTCCCAAAAGAAAGGCTTCGGCTACAGCATATGGCCCTTGAAGAGGAGCCAACCTTCCTGGCGCATGGCCTTTGGAGGGACGCATACCCTCTACTTCGGGGACCATCTTTCCACGAGCAAGTTTCGGATTTGGCGATGGAAAGAAACCCAAAATGTCATCAGGTGGGAGGATCGAAACCACGCCCTTTTTTACAGTGGTCCTAAGCTGAGCCCGGGTCCGGATGGGCGAAAATGGATGAGTCGCGTTTCGGTGCGTCCGATGGGGGCCTGGGTTGCCAAGGGGGTGATCGGGTTTTTGTGGTGTTCGGCCCAGGGCGGTTCTTACCCCAAGCCTTTTGTGCGGGTCCTTCGATTTCGAGAATCCGATCGGAAGCTCCTCAATGAGCAAACCGTCTGGAACAAGGACTATGCCTTTGCCTATCCAACGGTCAGTGTCAACAGCCGGGGGCATTTGGGGGGCAGCATGGCCATCGGAGGAAAGGGTGTGTATCCGACAACTCTGGTTTGGATTTCGGATGATCTGCATGGGTCTTTTCAGCCTCTGGATGTCAGGATTGTGGGGATGGGCAACTCGGGTCCCGTTCAGCCTGTGTGGGGAGATTATTTCAGCTCCATTCCCCACTCTCTCGCTCCCAACTCCTGGGTGGGGACAGGCAATCTCCTTAGGGGCGGACCCAATGGATCCAATCAGCAATGCACCTATACCTGGTTTGGTCGGTCTCGGGATTTACCCAACCGAGCGGGTCTCCTGGTTCTGACAAGCGGCGCACCCAATGGGGTCCAAATCAGCGTCGAGCCCAAAGACTTGGCAGGAAATGCCTCGGGGGTCGCTCCCTTTGCAAGGTTTTATGTTCCGCAGCAGGAAGTCAAGCTCAGCGCTCCAAAGATGCTGGTCAAAACCCAGCGCTTCCTTTTCTCCCGTTGGAATTGGAATGGAACTTTGCAAGCAGCGGGTTTGAGGACCTTGCAAAAGAGGATGAGCGCCCAACCGAGTTCGACCAAAAAAGAATACGCCATCGCCCAATACACCAAGGGTTGGCTTTTGTGGGTGCAGTCCCTCAACCCCAGCAAGGCTGTCCCGATCCAGGTGAGCGCCCAGGATCACAATGGGCAAAAGGATGGGCTCACTCCCATGAGCCGCATTTATCGAGACCAACAGAACCTCCTGCTCCAAGCACCGGCCAAGATGGGACTGAACCCACTCAAGCGTTGGATCGTGGATGGGAAAAGTGTGGTCCCAAGCATTCCCTACAAACTCTCGCTTCGGATGGATCGGGATCACTACGTGACCGTGGAATACGCCATCCATACCCAAGGGTGGATTCGAAGCTTCGGGCAGAGTTGCCCCACAGGAACGCAAGTGAACCTCCATGTCGGATCGGCCACCGCGAATGAGCCGGTCCTTGGAGGCAAGCTGGCCCTCAGCCTCCGCAAAGGAACGGGGACACCCCTTCTCCTGTCCCTTGGCTTCAGCAAGACGAAATGGGGAGGATTCCGGCTCCCCCTGGATTTGAAAACCATTGGCGCACCGGGTTGCTTCGTCTACCAGTCCCTGGAGAATTTATGGCCCACCCGCTTGGACCTTCGTGGGAATGTGGATGTGATTCTGCCCATCCCCAATTCTCCGGCCTTTTTGGGAGCGAAGATCTATAGCCAGTACCTCATCCCTTCCAACGGGAAAAACCCCTTGGGCTGGTACCTGAGTAACGGCCTTGAAACCCGGATCGGAGGGAACCGCTAGTTCGCTCTCCTTTTTCAATCCCCCAAAAAACCTCGGGGGATTGTAGAAATCACCAAGGAGAAGCGTGAAGCTTCTCCTTGGATCTAAAGCAGCAAACAAGAAAAAGAAAAATCAGAGAGGGTCTTGACAAGGCGATCTCATTTTGGGAAAAAATCATTCTCTCTCTGATACAACTTCTTCTGCCCATAGGAGACCCAAGTGATCTCTCCCCAGCTCCCCAGCTCCCCAGCTCCCCAGCTCCCCAGCTCCCCAGCTCTAAAGTCGTAAAAAGCTCTTCTCGCTTAGGCGGAGTTCAACTTTCACTTCTTTTATGTAGTTGCTTCCTTCTGCTAGGCCTTTTGTTCTTGCGGAGGGAAAAGCCCCTTCTTGATCTCAAGGCTCTTCCCGCTGCCAGTCTGATGATTGGCAATGATGAGAAGGAAGAAGCTCCCAGCTGTGATCCGATGCTGGATGGTGCCTTCCCTCCCCTTGGTCCCGAAGGCCCATGCCTTGGTAAAGAAGGTGGCCCGGATCCGTTTCATAATCCTTCGGGGGCAAAGAGTGGTAGCAGGACAGGGGGCGGAGCGAAAACAGGTGGCCCGGGCAGTCCAAGCACTCCTGGACCGGGAACCGGTGGTCCCGGGAGCCCTCCTCCCACAGGACCAAGCACGGGTGGGCCGGGAGCCCCCGCGACCCCAGGTCCCGGCGGTCCTACAACCGGTGGAGGACTTGGGCCAGTTTTTGGGCCTGGACCTCTTCCGAATCCGACCGTAACCGTTGATTCAGAGCGAAACGGCCTCTTTGGGGGAGAGGTTGACCTAAACCCAGGCAAGGGGCTCAGTTTTGTTTCCTCTAAACAGCAAGCTTCCGTGGATCTCAAAACCCTTGGCCTGGTTTGGGGCGAAGGGGATGCGTTTTTTCCTGGAGTAACCCCCTATCTCGATTTGTTTTGGGCCCGCCGATATTTCAGCCGCCTCCCACGCGAAGGTGGATTCGGAAAAGCCTGGGTCTCAAGCGTCTGGGAGCGCTTGGTCTTCACCTCCAATGGGACCCGGATTCATTATTTGAACTGGGTGCAGCCCTTCAAGGTGGACGGATATGCCTTTGTTCAAGATCTGAACAATCCCAATCTTTTCGTGGCTCCTCCTGTGATCGGTGCATCGATCACGGTGGATGCTCAAAGCACCAATGCCCGCTATGTCCTGCACCTTAAAAACGGGTGCCAGAACGAGTTTGACACGGGTGGGAAAATCACAGCCCGCGTGGATCCCTATGGCAACCGGATGACCTTTGTTTATGACGCCAACGGGGACCTGGATGAAATCGTCGATTCTCGTGGATACAGCTTCAATGTGACAACCCTGAATGGAAGGATCACCAGCTTTTCGGATCCGGATGGGAACACCATCGACTATAGCTATGCCACCTTCGGCGGCGAAGTGTGTCTGACCGAAGTCGCGTACCCCGAGAGGGAAATCTATGTCCCCGCCCAGGATCCTCTCTTTTCCAAGAGCAGTCAAAACTCTTTGAACCTGAAGAAGAGAAAGCCCCTCCTTCGAAAAAAACGGCTCCTTGCAAAAAAAAGCAGCCTAAAGAGTTCGTCTTCCACGACGCAAAGTGCAAGTTCGCAGCTGGGAAGGCCCTTGCGAAGCTTCAACTATACGAATGACGCCTTCTTGGACACCATCTATAACGACGCGGGGTATCCCTTTTTGATTGTGGAGTACCAACCCAATGCGACAGGAAAGGTCTCCGGACAGATCAATGCTCAAGGGGGATATTGGCAGTTCCAGGAGTTGACGGGAAACCAAATCCAAGTTGTGACGCCAAAGGGTTACTACCGGGTTTATTCTCGAAACAATGACAATGAAGTCATTAAGCTTCGGCAATACATCACAAGCCAAGACCCTAATGTGCCTTCGAGAACCCTCCCTCCCGGACACCCTGGCTATTACGAGTGGACTCTGGATCGTGAAGGTTCCTGCAACTGTGGGGTGATTACCAGGGTATGGGAGCCTGACGGGGGCAGCACCGAACTGATCTATGACGCTTCTTATGACTTGGCGGAAATGCGGATCCATCCTGCCCCCGGGGGACCTTCTGGGCAGGCTGCTTTGGTTTGGAAGTGGACCTACGACAGTCAGCATAGAAAAGCCAGTTACATCCCTCCCGAGGGCAATGCTTCTTCCAATCCCAATCTCTTTAAGGTGACCTACACAAGGACCACCGATCAAGCAGGAAACACCACGCACCAGGCCAGCATCCCCGCGCGAGACGGAAGATCCACACCCTCGATATGGACGATCAAGGTGAGTTCTTCGGGCCGCATCCTGGAGTGGGAGAACCCTTCGACCAATCAAAGCGGAGATGGGAAGTATGTCCGGTATGATTACTATCCACTTACCAATGACAACAACAGCTTGATGCCAAGGCGTCGCTATCTCCGCAAGGGCTCAAACACCATTTACGAAGAGTATCAATGGAACAAGCGGGGCCGGATTGTTCAAGCGACCGATAACCAGGGATATACCCAACAGGCGACCTATGACTCCAACAATGAGATCATTGTGTGGGAGGGCTTTCAACATTCGAACCAACGGTATCGTCACGAATGGAGTTGGGATGCGGAGGGGAGATTGGGGCAATTGCGCTGGCTCTACTATCCGGACCCTCCGGGCCAAGGGACGCCCCAATCTTCCTGGATTGCATGGGATTATACCTATGATGAAAGCGGCAATCTTCTAAAGCTCGAAAAGGATCTGGACGCGACCACAAGGGCTGTCACCCAATATGTCTACGATCTCCACTCCAATGCCATCCAAGAGACCGATCCAGATGGGCGGGTGCAGACGGCGCTTTATGATGAGAGGGATTTCCCCTGGGTTTTGAAAACCGGAGTTGGTTCACCCGAAGAAGCGGTCCGCACTCTGAACTATAGAGATGACGGAGGGCTTTCCCAAATCTTGGAGCCTCTGGACTCGAGGACTCTGACCCTGGACCGAAGCTATGATTCGTATGACCGCCTAGAATCCATTCAGGCCAAGAACGCTTCGGGGACGGTACAAAACAAGGTTGTCCTCACCTACGATGCCGGTGGCCGGATCAAAGATATCAAGCTGTATGGAAAAGACGGAGGCAACTTCCCTCTGATCCACTGGCAGCACTTTCAATATGATGATTGGCACGACAGTCCTACCGAGCAAAAGGTCTTCGTGTATCCCTCCCACGGGGGAAGCCTCCTCCGAACCATTGTTCATCGGATCTATTACAACCCCAGCGGCCTCCCAAGGCAGTGGCTCTATGGAGATGGAAGCGCCCTTTTGGCTGCGGGGACTTTTGAATATGAAAATTGGGGGGTTCCCAAACGGGTCTATGACCCGTACGGGAATGAAGAGAAATTCTATTATTCCTCTACAACCGGCTGGCTGACCCGGCATGAAATCCTGCAGAGCGTGCCGGGAGGGAGCCCTCAAATTTTGCGGAGGGATTTTGAAAGGGACATCAGCGGGCGTGTGATTAAAGCTCTGCGGAAGGATCCTAGCCAGACTTCGCCCGACGAGGTGGAGGAATTCGGATATGACTCGATCGATCGCTTGGTTTGGTACAAAGATCCGACCGGGGCCGTGCATCGCGCCAAGTATCGCTGGGATGGTGCCCTGACCAAGACAGAGCTGAGAATCGACAATAGCACCATTCGTGCCACTCTTTATTCTTTAACCCCTTCCGGGCTTCTTTGGACGATCACTGATGATCGCAACAACAAAGTCACTTTTAGCTATGACGGTCGCGGAAGAAAAAAGCAAGAAGCTCTTCCCGACGGGAAGTCTTGGAACTGGAGCTACAACAAGCTGAACGATCTCACCCAAGTTGTGGCCCCTGATGGGCGGACCCTCCAATTTACTTATGACGATTTTGGGAATCCCCTGAGTCGCACTACCCAAAAGGGAAACACGACTTGGACCGACTCCTACGTTTTGGATCCCCGGGGAATCTTGGAGCGCATTACGCGCCAGATCACGGTGACAGGGCAGAGCCCCACGAGCACCTATGTTGCCTTTAGCCGGGATTCGCTTGGCAATGTTTTGAGCGAAGAGGTTGACAGTCCTTCCAATAAGGTGACCTATGTTCGTGACAGTTTCGGGCGGACCACCGACCTCCAGGGGCCGAGCGGGATCCACCAGGTGTTCACTTACGACAATCGAAATCGCCTGGCTTCGATCAAGGATGGACCCCAGGGGAGTCGAATCGCTGGATTCAGTTATTTCGGCCCCATGCTCTCCCTCTTCGAGCGGACGCACGGCAATGGAACGGTCATGCGTGTGGATCGTGATCCCTTTGGAAGGGTTTCCAAGATCCATCATCAAAAGGGGAGTCCGCTCACAGACTTTAAGCGCTTTGAGTATTCCTGGAACCCCAAGGGCCTTCTGCAATTCGAGAAGCGATCCATAGAGGGCAAGGGGGACGCTTATTCCTATGACGATCTCATGCGCTTGACCAAGGTCCTGAAAGATTCGGTCAATGTAGAAAACGCCGATTTTGGCCAACCCTTTCAATATGCCAGTGACCATTTGACGGAGTTCCATCTTGATAAGGACCATCACCGCACATCGGTGGTCACAACGGCCTATAACAACCAACAAAACCCCGGGACGATCAGCTACACCACCGATCCTAAGCGCCATTATTACACGTCTCTCAATGATGGGACGACACAGGAGGCTCTGACCAACGACGCCAATGGCAACCGCATTGGACAGGGGAATCTTGTTTATGTCTACGACCTCGCCGATCGTCTCATTGAAGTGAAAAATGGTTCCACCACCCTTGCCACCTATGCCTACGACGCGATCGGAAGACGTACAAGCAAAACGGTGGGGAACATCACGACCCGCTACCTCTATGCGGGAACCAGCATGATCGCGGAATACCGCAAGGTGGGCGCTGGGACCGAAGCCCTCGATGCCGTTCATTTCAGCGGAAGCGGGCTGGACGACATGGTGATGAGCCGGCGAGTGGACCACGCGGACTTGGATGCCGATGGTTCCACCACGGATTGGGTCGACCTGTACTTCCACCAGGACCGGCTTGGTTCCACCAAAGCCCTGACCCTTGGAAGCAATGGTTCTGTCGTAGAGAGCTACGACTATGATCCCTTTGGCAAGCCCAAGATCTTCGACAAAAACGGCCAGCAAACCACAGCGCCCCCCAGTGGCAACCCCTTCCTGTTTACAGGTCGTGAGTATGACCAGGAAACAGGCTTCTACCATTACCGCGCAAGGACCTACGATCCAGCGACAGGTACCTTCCTCCAAGAAGACCCCCTAGGAATGGAAGACGACTTAAACCCGGT
>JALSSW010000101.1 GCA_026984035.1 Planctomycetota bacterium | reverse complement strand
CTCCTCGCCGGCAAGATTGGAGGGAGTGGCATCCTGGGGGATTTCGATGTGCGCTTGGGTACGGATAAGGGAAAGGACAAAAACGGGAACCGCGTTTATGAATGGGATACGACCAAGATCGATATCCCTGCCCGGCAGACCTTGGATGGCAAAAATCACACGATTACCAACGGAGTCTTCGAATTCTCTTCCTTCGTTCTGAAAGGGACACAGGTCATGCGGATCGTGGGGCCGAACATCCCAAGGTTTATCGTGAGTGGCCGGGTACAAATCGATGGAAAAATCGAGCTAGTTGTGCCCCCCTTCAAAAAGCCCAGTGCCTTTGGGACCAAGGGGTTGCCCGGTGGAAAGGGGGCTGTCGGCGGTGCCTCAGGGGGCCAGGGTGGAGACCGAGGGAATCTTTCGGGAGGGGATTTCAATGGCCGGCCCGGAGGGGTGGTCCAGCTTCCTCCCGGGCATCCCCGGGCTTCTCAGGCTGCGGGAACTGCGGGGCAAGGGTCCAAAGCCAACCCCCAGGATAAGAAAACCATTTTCGAAGCCCAGACCTATTCGAATGGAACCAAACAAGCCTCATTCTTCTCCCGGCAGGGGAGTGCTGGAGGGGGAGGCGGAAGCCTGTGGTCGCCCGACGGAAAAAGCTATCTTGGGCAGCCTGGGAAGATGTTGAAGACGAATACCAAGCCCAAAGAACAGGACATGTATCTCGCCAAAGAATTCGGTCCCGATGCTCCAGGTGGGAAACCCTTTCCTGTTTTGCCCGTGGTTTCTTCCAAAAAGTCCTCCGAGCTCTTTTTGATCGGCGGGTCAGGAGGAGGGGGAGGTGGATCTCACATTCTTTTCTCCAATGCCTCCGGTAACACTGGGACCATGGTGTGGTCTCCCGGGGCAGGGGGCGCTGGCGGTGGCGGTGTCATCCACTTCCAAGCAGGAAACGATTTTATTCTGAATGCTACGGGATCCATCCTTTGCGAAGGAGGCTTTGGCTATAAGATCGAGTCTTCTCTTCAAGCAGGTAAGGCTCCTGCTTCTGGAGGAGGAGGCTCTGGGGGATCTGTCCTGATTCAAACAGGAGGAATCCCAACGATTGCGGGGGATATCAGCGTGCTTGGAGGAAAAGGCGGTGAAATGACCGAAGGGAGCTTCAGCTACCTGTTTGTCAAAAATGTAGGGGGGCAAGGGGGAGCCGGATATATCCGGGTTGAAGCCGATCCCGCACCCAATCACATTTCCTTTGGATCTTCATTCCGCCCTGCTCCGACTCCTCAAAATGTTGGGCTCCTCCGTGCCATTGATTACACTCCGGTAACCGTCGCCCGTTCCAGGTGGTATGCCGCCCAAACCCTCTTTCCTCCCACATGGCTCAGTTATGTGATCAAGGCGAAGGTTGATGGAATCCCCGTGACCTACAGCGATGACATCAAGAAGTTCCCCGGGTCCAAAAAGGCGAAATCGGGCGAAGCTGTTGTCTTCCTCATCCAGAGTACCGATGTGGATGTGAAATCAGGAAAACCGATCGGCAAGTTCACTCCCTGGGTTGAGGGAGAGGTAAAACCTCTCAATGGCTTCTCGGGCAAGGTGGGGAACGGATTCAGGTTTATCATTCGTTTCGACCGTTCCAAAACAGCCTCGGGAAAAGGTTCCATCGAGGTGGATTCGGTTCGGGTCTTTTATCGAGGCTAGCCCAGAGCTGAAAGGAGCCCCATGGGCTTGGCCTTAGGCCTTTTTGCCCATGGGAGCGCTTTTCAGTTGGTGCGGGCCGCCAAAGGATCTCAGAGTCTCGGATGCAGCCCCTGGGAAGATCGTTGGATCAAAATGACAGGCTCTTCTGGACTGCGCGCTTGTTCGATGGTTTCCGGTGGCTGAGGGATGTCCGAATTGAGCTGGGACAGGGGGGGAGGATCCAGGGTCTTCAAGAGGCCGTAACCCCCCGCGCTGGAGAGAAGCGGGTTTCTCTCATTCTCCCGACCCTGGTCAATGCCCATGTTCATCTTGAACTGGGAAAGCTTGCATCCTCCCGCTCGTCACCGGACTTCCTCACCTGGGTCGGACAGGTTTTACAAGCGCGGGCGTCCTTAAGCTCCGGGCAAATCGAGCAGCAGGCCCGCACGAACCTCACAAGGCTTCGAAGAAGGGGGACAGGCACTCTTTCGGAAGTTGATAGCTTGGGATATGGGGCCATGGCTCTGGCCGAGTCCTTGGAAAAACAGCCCTTCCTGTCCCGTTGCGACGCCGAGGTGCTCGGCTTTGACCTGGACTCCAAGCGAGCGAAAGCCCTCTGCGAATCGCGGTTCGCATCCCTGCCCCAGGGTGTGAAACGAGGTCTCTCCCCCCACGCGCCCTATTCGGTTGCGCCTGCTCTTTTTGACGAGGCCCGAAACATGGCTGTCCCCCTCTCCATCCATGTTTCGGAGACACCCGAAGAGCTTAGCTTTTGCCGAGAGGGAAGGGGGCCCTTCCGGGACCTCCTGGAAGCTCTGGGGAAACTCCCTGCAGGTTTTAAGCCACCTGGCTGTTCTCCCCTTGCCCATCTCCATCGATTGGGTTTGTTGGGGGAAGGGACGGTCCTGATCCACCTGCAAGAGCTCTGCCCCGGGGACCTTGAGATCTTGGAGGAGACCCATAGTCCCCTGGTCCTTTGCCCGGGCACAATCGCCTACTTCGGTCGCCCTGCGCCGTCCTACCATGCCTTTCGTGAAGTGGGTGTCCCCTGTGCTCTGGGAACCGACTCCTTGGCGAGCAACGAGGACCTCGATATGTTCCGGGAGATGGAGAGGTTTCACCGAATGTTTCCCGAGGTGGGTGGAGAGGAGGTCTTAAAGATGGGAACCTCCACTGGGGGGAAAGTCTTGGGAATCCCGGAAGCGGGGCGCCTCAGGGAGGGTGCCCCCTTCGATGCGCTCATTTTTTCGGACTTCCCTCAAGGCAACGACGAGGAAACAACCGATATTCTCCTTTCAGGGCGCATTCCCCCTTTCATCCCCTATGCTCGGGGAGAATCTATCCTATAAACTCGATGTAACTCGATGAACCATTGGCCCGGATCCCGGGAAACGGAACTGAGGTTCCGGAAAGGAAGAAACCTTGTTTGAAGATGTCCTCTCTTTTATTGAAGAAAATGAACGCTTTTTGATCTCGGGCCATGTGAAACCTGACGGAGATTGCCTAGGGACCGAAGTGGCTCTGTTCCATTTCCTGCGGCACATGGGAAAAAAGGTGAGAATCCTTAATGCGGATTCCCTCGAACGCTCCTTGGACTTTTTGGGGGACGATACCCCCTTTGAAGTGCATCGTAAGGGCCAAGCCTTACCCGAACACGATGTGCATTGCTTGGTGGATTGCAGCACCCTCCAGCGGACGGGAAGTGTGGGGCAAGCAGCCGAAGGACTCGACCATGTGAAGTATCTGGTGGTGGACCATCACGTTGGTTCCGATCTTGGAGACGGGGATGTCCTTCTTTGGAACCCCCAAGCACCCTCCTGTGGTTGCCTGGTCTATGACCTTTACCGAACCGCAGGGGCTCCTCTGACCCCTGAGGCCGCTGAAGGGATCTTTGTTTCCATCGTCGCCGACACGGGCTGGTTCCAATACTCCAATACTTCCGATGAGGCCCTGGCCATTGCCGCCAACTTGGTAACAGTGGGGGTGAAGCCCCATTTGATTTATAACCGTCTCTATCGCCGCAATCCGAGGGAGCAGATTGAGCTTCTGGGTGAGGCCTTGGGTCATGTCCGCTTCGAAGAGGATGGGCGCCTTGCCATCTGTGCCCTTCCTCGTTCGTTTATGGCCAAGGCCGAGAGCGGAGGTTTCAATACCGATGAGATCTTGGACCAATGTCGTTCTGTGGGTGGCGTCGAGATCGTGGCCCTTCTCAAGGAGATCCTGGATGGCAAGGTCAAAATCAGTCTGCGTTCCTCCGATCGTTACGATGTGGATGACATTGCGCGGAGCTTTGGAGGAGGAGGTCATAAAAAAGCTTCAGGCGCCGAACTGCCCGGTCCTCTGCCCGAGGCGGAGAGGGCCTTGGAAGAGCTTTGTCTGGAACGGCTGAGGGACTAAGCCTTGTTCGCCCTGATCTCCGATTTACATTCCAATGTGCCTGCTCTCGAAGCAGTGTTTGCAAAAATCGATGCCCTCGGAATCGAGGACGTTCGATGCCTCGGGGACATTGTAGGCTACGGGGCCGAGCCTGAGCGTTGCCTGGACATGGTTCGGGAACGCTGCCGCTTCAGTTTGCGTGGGAATCATGATTGGGGGATGTTCGACGGCTTGGATGAGTTTAACTCTCTTGCACGCGAAGCCCTCCTCTGGACGCGCAGGCGGCTGCGTCCCGGGCTGAACCCGAAACGTTGGGGGCGCTTGCGGTATTTGAAAAACCTTCCCGAGCGGATGTATGAAGACGGCGATCTTTTTGTGCATGCTTCCCCACGGGATCCAATCCGCGAATACGTTTTGAAGTCGGATGGTTTCTTGAATCCCGAGAAGTTAGAGGATCTCTTTGCCCGCTTTGAGGGGCGATGTTTTTTGGGGCACACCCACCAACCTGGATTCACTGGGGAGGATCTGCGTTTCCATGCGGCCACAGGGGACGGGGCTGTCCTCAAGTTGCCGGAGGGGAAGGCAATGATCAATGCGGGAAGTGTCGGCCAGCCGCGCGATGGGGATAATAGGGCCTGTTTCTGCGTCGTAGATGCCGAAACTGTGACCTACCATCGAGTTCCCTATGATATTGAGAAGGCCCAACACCTGATTCTTCAGGCGGGGCTCAGTCCTTTTCTCGCGGAGCGCTTGGAACGGGGTCGATGAAGAAAAAAGCTTTTCTGGTTCTCTCCACTGTGGGGTCGGAGGCAAAGGCGCGGGAGCTCGGGATGCGTTGGGTGGAGAGTGGGCGGGCAGCCTGTGTGACTCGCTTACCGGGGGCGACCTCGGCCTACCGGTGGAAGGGCCAGGTCAACGAGGACCAGGAGGTTCTCCTTTTGATTAAAACGAGCTGGGCCTCCGAAGAGGAGGGAAAGGCTCTCCTTGCCTCCTTTGCGGCGGACCATCCCTACGAAGAACCCGAATTGCTTGCCTTTTGTGTGGACCAGGGGAGCCCCGGGTATCTGGCTTGGCTCCTGGCTGCAGGAGAGAATGCACAGGGATGAACCCCAAGAAAGAAGCAAAGGGCTTAGGGCCCGGACTCTTCTTTGCGTTTTTCTTGTTCTTCATGCTTCTGTCGCATGGCTATATCGAAAACCCGGACGCGGAGGTCGAATACCAAACTGCCCGCTCCCTTGTTTTGCGGGGTGGGGCCGGCTTGTCTGCCGAGCATGAGGACGCATCCGCGAGCGAGCGGTACCTCTGTTCCATGCAGCGGCCCTTCGACCTGATGCAGGGGAAGGATGGGAAGTGGTATTCCTGGTTCGGCATAGGGCATGCCTTGGTCATGACCCCCTTTTATCTTTTGGGCAAGGGGCTCGGGGCGGCCCTCCCGGGGGCCGAGGAAAGTTATGCCCGCTCCTGGGCCCGGGATCCTGGGGCTGTCCCTCAGGCCGTGGCAAGGGCCTATGGCGAAGAGTTTTGGGCGCGCTTTTTGGTGAGCCTTCATTCCCCTTTGTTCGGGGCTCTACTTTGTCTGGTCCTGTTTGCACTCTTGGGGCATTTGGGCTTTGGCCCTTTGGCCAGAATCCTGGCTGTGTTGGGGGCTGCTCTGGTTTCGCAGCTCGGCCCTGAAACCCGTGAGAGCATGGCCGATACCACCACAGCCTTTTTCTTGTTTGCGGCGATCGAGAGGGTCCTCGCAGGGAAAAAGGGGGGGGCTGGGAAGGGGAGCTTTGCCCTCGCCGGCCTCCTTGGAGGCTTCGGATTTCTTTGCAGGCCCTTTCTCATTCTTCCGCTCTTTTTCTTAGGAGTCTATCTACTCCCTCTTCTTCACAAGAAAAAGCGGAGTTGGAAGCCTGTCCTCTTCTTCGCGCTCGCCCTCCTGCCCTTCGGCCTCTTTCAGCTCTGGTTTAATCAAGCCCGCTTCGGCAAGCCCTTCGAGTTGGGATACAGCGCGGGGACTTCTGAGGGATACTGGTCCTTCCCCTTCCACCTTGGTTTTTTCTTCCAAGGGTGGAGCTTTGGAAAGGGTGTCTTCTTCTTCAGCCCCCTTCTTTGGTTCGCCCCACTCGCCTGGGAACGGCTCCGCAGGCGGGACGGTACCTTGGCCTTGACACTCTTGGGGGTCTTTCTTTCCCCCTGGATTCTGTCTTCCTTCATGACCGGCTGGCATTCGAGCCAAGCATGGGGTGTTCGCTATCTTACGCCGATGGCGGCTTTCTTTACCGCGCTGAGCATCGCTTCTTTTGTCCAGAAGCCTTCTCAAAGGTTGCGTGTCCCCTTTCTCGCCCTTTTGTTTTTGGGACTCCTGGCCCAGGTGGGCGGATGGTTGACCCCCTACCACGGCTTCTACGACCTGGCCTTTCGTTCGGCGGCGCAGGAATGGCCGGCGGTCCCCGCGGGAGATCGCATTCACCTGATCGCGACGGATTTCGCCTACAGCCCCCTACATGGGCATTGGACCTATGCCCTTCTTTCCGCTCAAGGGAAGATTCCGGACGGACCCGGCAACGACGTCTATGCCTCCTTGTTTGGACAAAAGGTAGACCTCTCCCCCCGCCCCGCCCTCCCCGAGGACAGCGGCTTTCGCCACTTCTGGTGGAAGGGCCTGGGGCTTCGCTTCGCATCTCCCCTCCCTTCCATTTTCGCTTGGCTGCTGGCCTTTTTTCTGGTCCTGAAGATCTTCCAGCTCCGTCGCATCCTCGCTTCAGTTCTGTCCCCGAACTGTCGATAGTTCCGACAGTTCCGCCGAGGCAATGGACCCAGGCGGCCCCTCGAAAGCGATCAACTTGGAGATTCCGCATGGGATTCAGACATAGCTCCTCCATCCTGGGCCTGGCCCTCCTGACCCTGTCAGCAGCCCCGCTTCCAGCCCAGCGCCCCGAGTCTCAAGCCCAGGCCAAACCCTATGTCCGTCTCAAACTCAAAAACGGCAACGTCCTCGAAGGGCGCGTCCTCAAAGAAAGCAAGGACCGCATTCTCCTCCAGATGGGACCCGGGCAGACCGTGGATCTTCCCACCGACCGAGTCCTCCAGCGCAAGGGTCTCGTCCGAAGCAAGCAAGCAGAGTCCTCCTCCACCCAGGCTGTTCCCAGCCGAGATGAATGGTTCCTCCTCCATGATGCCAAAGGCCACTCCGTTGGAAACCTCCACACCCTCCTGCGTCCCACCCCCAAGGGTCTTCACATCGAACAGCAATGGACCCTCTATCAAGCCCGAGAAAAAGTCCTGATCCACCGCATCGAAGAATGCGACAAGAATTTCCGCCCCCTCTCTTTTCAATACCGCGAAGTCGTCAGCCAAAGTTCGGGCGAAGGATTCCCCCGGGAGCATCTCGTCCGAGGGCGCATCGAGAATGAAAGCCTCCTCCTCGAAGAAGCCGACGCCCGTGGCCGGAGCAAGCGAAGCCTAGTCTTCGGCGCCGGCACCGAACTCCCCCTGACCCTGGCCGAACGCCTCCGCCAGCAGTCCCGTCAAAAGGGGACACCCATGTTTGAAGGCCCGGTTTTCGACACTGGGGACGTGGTCTTTGAGATGCGCCGCTACCGCATACAGCGCAACCTTCCCCTCAACCCTCGTTTCTTCGGCAAGCAGTCCCGCGCTCACAATCCCCCCGCGACCCGCCTCTCCTGGAAGGAGGGCGGCGCCCGCCACAGCGAGTGGTGGTCTCGAGAGGGGCGGACGCTCTTGATCGAGGCCAGCGGAGTGGAGCTGGTGGGAGAACCGATTTCCCCCAAGCTGGGAAAGGCCCTACGCGGGCAGAGCGCCCGGGAGAGCCTCCCCCGGGTGTTCCAGGTCAAAGGAGCCGAACTCTACGCCCCGGATGCAAGTTGGGCCTTTCTTCTCCGAGGTTCCGCAGGAACCCAGGCCCAGATCCTCAGCCCCAATCACGATACTCGCGCCTGGTCCGCCTGGGTACGAAGCCCAAACCCCAAGCTCCGGCTCGAAGGCCTCGCCGAGCTGCGCTTGCGCAACTTTCTTCTCAGCCATTCTGGCTGGAAGCAGGGCAAGCAGCGCCTCATCCGGCAGGGGCCTGTCTCCATCCTCGAAACCCAAGTCCTGGATTCCAAAGGACAGCAGGCCATCCTCTACTTTGTCCCCTGGGAAGATGGAACTCTTGAACTGGGCTTCCAAGGAGCCAAGGGCAAAACCCTGGAATCCCTCGCCCGCTCATGGCTGGCTCCACTTGGGTCTCTCCGTCCACCCCTCGCCCGCCCCGGTCGATAAGCTCAAGTCACCACAGGCCACCAGTCCCTTCCCTCCTTCCATTCGGGCCGAAGCCTCCCGATCTCCTCGCGAATCAGGGGGCCGGCCTCCCGCGCTCCCACGGCGACGAGGCAAAACACAGGTTTCCATTTGCTTAAAGCACTGGGGGGATGGACGGGGATCCCATAAGGCCTGGTCCCTATTTTTTTGGGATCGACATCAATGAGAAAGGCAGGGGCCTTGTTGTGCCTGCACAAGGTCCTGAGCCAAGGCTTGCCCCCGCGTCCCGCTCCCCAGAGCGCAAAAGGGCGGTCCAGGGGAAAGTTCCGCAAAACATAATCCATGGCAAGACCCCGAAAGGCCTCCCGACGGTACCTGGGATCCTTCCGGGTCGCCCGCCCCGGTCTGTCCCTCATCTCCACGCAAAAGGCCCCGACCTTGTAAAAGGAATAACCCGCTTCCCGCAGCCGAAGCCAGAGATCAAAGTCCTCCGGAAAGTCCCCCGGCCGATAGCCCCCGACCTTTTGTAAAGCCTCCCTGCGCAGTGTCGCCGCGGGGTGTACCACGGGACACTCAAGGAGAAAAGCAGCATCAAAATCCGAGGGATGGCGCACCCCATTGATCCAATCCTGATAGAGTCGCATCCCCTCGGGAACCAAACCATCCTCCCGAAAAAACCGGCATTGCCCATCCACGACTCCCAGCCTCGGACCCGCCTTCTCGAAAACCTCCAGCTGTTTCTCCAAGCGATCCGGCAGGGCCCGATCGTCCGCGTCCATGCGTGCCACAAAAGGGGAGCGGATCCTTGCCAGCCCCTCCTGCAAAGCTTCGGCGATCCCCAGCCTGCCCAAGCGAAGCAGCCCGAAGCGAGGATCCCGCCGGCAAAAGGCCTCGGCCACTAAGGGCCCCCCATCGCGGCTTCCATCGTCCACGAGGAGGCAGCTCCAGTCCTCCCGGCTCTGGGCCTGAATCGAAACCAATGCCTCCTCGAGATGCTCTTCCGCATCCCGAAAGGGAAGCAAAAACGTCACCAAGGCTTCCGTGCGCCCTCCTTAAGTTTTGTAACCGAACGAAGCCTGCTCCACATAACCCCATTCAAACCTCCCTCCGGTAAAAGTGAAGAGCCGTCCCCAGATCCTCTTCCCGGATTCTCTCATGACCCTCCCAATCGGCCATGGTCCGCGCCGTCCGGAGCACCCTCGCGATCCCCCGAGCCGACAGCTCGTCTCTTAAACAGGCGCGAACCAAGAGTTTCCTCGCAGCCTCCACCAAATGCTTGGATCCTCTGAGTTCGATCTCCGAGAGCTTCGCGTTGAGGCAACCGCCATTTCGTTCTCTTTGGAGCTCTTGGAGGGCGTGAATCTTTGTGCGCAGCTGGGGGCTCTGCGGGGGCATGCTCGCTCCGCTGTCCTCAAGGATTTTGTTCGCGGGAACGGGACTGAGGTCGAGCCGGAGGTCCATGCGGTCCAGCAGAGGTCCGGAAATGCGTGCCCGATATCGCCGAATCGCGGCCGGCGTATCCGTGCAGGGGAGCCGTGGATGTCCCAGGCGCCCGCAAGGACAGGGGTTCATCGCGGCGATGAGCTGAAAATCCGCAGGAAAGATCGCCCTCCCCTTGCTGCGGCTGATGCTGACCTGCCCCGTCTCAAGAGGCTGGCGAAGGGTCTCCAGGCAGGCCCGCTGAAACTCCGGAAGTTCGTCCAAAAACAAAATCCCCCGGTGGGCGAAGCTGACTTCCCCCGGCCCCGGAGGCGAACCACCCCCGACCAAACCCGCGTTGCTGATGGTGTGGTGCGGAGCGCGAAAGGGGGGCCGACCCAGATGGAGAAACTCACAGAGGTCCCTTTGGTTTTCTACGCCCCTGGTTGTTCGAATGCGCAGGACCTCAAGCCTCTGGTCTTCGGGAAGGGGAGGGAGGATGCCCTGCAGGCAGCGAGCCAGGAGGGTTTTTCCGCAGCCGGGCGGGCCGGACATCAGAAGATTGTGCCCCCCCGCAGCAGTGAGGCAGAGGGCGAGGCGGGCGCGTTCTTGTCCCTTGACCCGGGACAGATCGGGGATCTCCCTGCCGAAATCTTCCAGCAAGGAGGGATGGGGACGGGCCTCCTCCCAATCCAAGGGCTGGGGGACATGAACCTCCCTCAGGCTCTTCCAACGCCCGCCCAACACTCCCGCCAAAACATCGATCAATTCCCCGCATGGCAAAATCTTGAGATCCCCGCCCGCCCGGGCCGCCAAGGGAGCGTTTTCGTGGGGACAGACCAGCGTGTCCGCGCCCGCATCCCGTGCAAGTTCGGTCAGCGCCAGGATCCCGGGGACAGGGAGCAAGCGACCGTCCAGCCCGACCTCCCCGACGAAAAACTTCCCCCGAAGCGAAGAGTGCCGAACAGCCCCGCTCAAGGCCGCGAGCACCACTGCAAGAGGAAGATCCATTTGGGTCCCCGCCTTCCGCTGCCTCCCCGGCGCGAGGTTGATCACAAGGCGCCCCCGTGGAAAAGGGACCAGGAGCGAAAAAAAAGCCGAGCGAATCCGCTGGAGAGACTCCCGGATGGTCGCGTCCGCCAGGCCGAGGATCATCGAGTTCCCAAAATCGCTCCCCCGCACAGAGGCTTCAATCTCTATGGGCAAAGCCCCGATACCATCGAGGACACCCGCCCCAACCCGGAGCACAGCCCGTTCCTGCTTTCCACTCTCGAAACCTTCCACAAAAGAAGAGACGTTGGCTCTCCAAAAGGATCAGTTGTTTTTCAAAAAAAGGTAGGCCCCAAGTCCGGCCCTTTTTCCTAACTCTCCCGTAGTAGAGGAAAACCTCCCATTCCGGGCGCATCTTCTAGATTCGGATCGGGAAACTTCTCGATTTGAGAATCTTTTGGAAGGACTGGCTCTTTGCTCACGACGCTTCGCAACACGCTTGCTTCGTTCTTCACCGCTATGGGATGGGGGCTTTTGCATCTTGTGCTTCTCGTCCGCCTGCCTTCTCAGGGACCCAAGCGAGTTCATGTCCGTGTGAGTTACGTCACGGGGCGTTCGGCCTTCTTGGACAAGGGATCCAAGCAGGGACTCCGTGTGGGAGACCAGGTTCTCCTCCGCTTTCCGGGGAACGCTCCCCTCAAGCTTAGGATCCGGGTCGTTTCCGAATCCTCCTCTCGAGTGACTCTTCCAAGTGGCCTGGCTCTTCCGCCCCAAGGAGCCGCTGGCGAGGTTCTGGTCCCGCAGGATCGCTTCCAGCAAAAACCTAAAAACAAAAAAGGGACCCAAAAACCCAAGAGGGCCCACACCCATCCCCCCTGGACACGCCTCGTTCCCAAGGCTGGCCCAGGCGAATCCTTGCTTGCCCCGGTCATGGCGCGAAGAGCCCGGGAGCGCCCGACTCGCTGGGACGGCAGGTGGCGTGTCCAAGCGCTCCGCACCTGGGACCAGGCCGGGGGAGGAACCAGTGGTTTTGGTTTGTTTCGAACCGGCCTCAACCTTAGGGGACGCAATCCCCTCCACAACGGCGGCGAGTTTCGCATGGACGCAGAAGTCCAACGGCGACAGGTCTACCTCCAAGAAGAAGCGGATCCCAAGGATAACCGGGGCCGTGTGAACCGGCTTTACTACCGCAAAGAAGGGAAGGTTTTCAGCTACCAGGCCGGACGTTTCGTCTCGATCCAACACCCGGAGATCGGTGTTCTGGATGGTGGCAATCTGGAAGTGGCCGTCAGCCGAAAGGGGCGGGTGGGCCTTCTTCTTGGTTCTCTCGCGGACGCGACAGACGCTCTTTCCACGGGGAACGATCTCGGCTTTGCCCTGTATTGGGTCAGAGAAACCGAGGACTCAAGGCTGCGGGCGGCCTTCCAAAAAACCTGGCACAAGGGTGTCCCGGATCGGGATCTCTTTGTGGTCTCGGGCGAGAAAACCTGGGAGGGGCTTCGTCTCTATGCGCATTCGCTTTTCGACCACTACGGGGATCTGGACCGGGTCAAGGCAAAGGGTTTTGATTGGACCGAAGGCATGTTCCGTCTTTCACTGGATGTTGCCGAGGGGCAATCGGTCCAGGTTTCTTTGACGCATTTGACCCTTCCGGAGACGCGGCGCTTCGAGTTTCCCGCCCTGGCTTCTGACCTCCTTCGAAACTTTCGAAGCGATCGCCTCAGCGTTTCCACCGACCACGATTTGGGAGGGGGCTTCGAGGCGGGGACGCGCCTGGATTTTTGGAAGGACCAGGACAACAGCGGGGTGTCGGTGGAGGCCAGCTTGAGGGCGGACGAGGTTCTCTTCAGCGACGGAGATGTGGATCTTCTTGTGTACCGAAGGGAGTCCTCTTTTTTCACCGGGCCTGGGTTTCGCCTGCGAGCAAGAAAAGATATCGGCGATGTGGATCTCTCCTTCAGTTATGAGTGGGCGGCCTACGAAACCGTTGGGACTGTGGCGGGAGGCAGCACATTGACGGACCAGTCAGTAAACCTTTCTTTGGATTATCAACCTGAGGCTCCCTGGTATGGGTCCGTCTTCCTCGAGCGGAGGTTTGGAGATGGACGGGATTCGTGGAGCCTTGGGATGTTTTGGCAAATACGTTTTTAACTCTGCCCGCCAGGTTCATGACAGGCTGCCATGACAGGCTGCAATGTCGTGAATCGGTC
>JALSSW010000100.1 GCA_026984035.1 Planctomycetota bacterium | reverse complement strand
ATGATTCGACCAATCCCGGTCCCAAAACAAAGTCCAAGACCATAAACGCCGAGGCCAAGCATCACGAAAGAAAGGGGAACTCTTCTCAGTTTCACCCAGTCCCGTCAATTCTCAAAAACAAAAACCAAAGGGGAAAAACAGGGAAGAAGCGAAGCCGAAACGACAATGACAAGGGACTTTTGGGAACAGAGCGGGGAAAAACGCGAAGGAAGAAGGAAGGAAAGGGCGTACAAAAAAATAGGGATCCGTCGCGGGGTGGAGAGGGCGGTTAGGGAGGGGATTGTCCCCATCCCACGACGGATCACCGGTAATACCTTGGTCTGCCTTCAAGCCCAACACAAGCCCGAAAAAGGAGGAGTAAAAATCGGACCATGTTGGAAGAGGGTCCAAACACCCGGAGGGCTTTGAATCCTACAGAATACATCCACCCCAAAGAGGGGATGAAAAAAGACAAATGAATGTCAGACCATAAAAATCGATTGTCACCTTTCCTCACTATCGAGCGTTCTCGACAGCGTCCGACGGAGTTTCCCAGCCCCGTCGCTCATGTGAAGTCTGACACCGAAACCAAGAGTTTTCAACAAGTTTTCCACGGATTTTTTCCCGGAAGTTCTCAGCAGCGGGACGCGGCCAGCTTAAGTATGGCCCTCCATTCCTTGGCATGGACCGGTTGCACGGAGAGACGAGAGCCTTTTTTCAAGAGCATCATCTCCGAAAGTTCGGGGATTTTTTTCAAATCCTCTCGAAGCAAGGGCTTTTCAAAGCGCTCGACGAAGCCAATGTCTACGCAGTGCCAACGGGGATCCGCAGGATCCGACTTCGGGTCGAAGTATTTGTTTTCGGGGTCGAACTGGCTGGGGTCGGGATGCGCATTCCTGACAATCTTGGCTCTTCCAACGATGGCCATCGGAGCCACCCGTGAATGATAGAACAGGATCTCGTCTCCCACCCGCATCTCGTCCCGCATTAAATTGCGGGCTTGGTAGTTGCGGACCCCATCCCAAATGGTTTCCCCCTCCCGCTCGAGATCCGAGATGGAGTAGACATTGGGTTCGGACTTAAAAAGCCAATACCTTTTTTTTCGCGCCATACTTCCCCTCTCGGTTCTACCTGGAAGATCGAAGGGCAACCGCTTTTCGATCCCCCCGCGTTTCGGTCCGGCCTACGAGCCAGTGGCTGACGCCTCGTTGGTCCAGGGCGCTTTGGAGATGGCTCAGTTTCTCCTCGTCCACGAATAGCAGGAGCCCCCCAGAGGTCTCGGCGTCCGAAGCCAGAGCGACCTGCTCCTTGGTCGTCCCGGAACCGATCTCCAAGTCATCACCCAAATGCCGCAAGGTCCGGGCCGTCCCACCACTGACCACTCCCTTTTCGATGAGTTCCATCGCTCCCTCGGCAGCCGGTAAAGCCTCCGCATCGAAGACAATCCGAATCCCGCTGGAACAGGCAACCTCAAAGGCGTGTCCCAGCAGGCCGAAGCCCGTCACATCCGTGGCCGCCCG
Source organism: Planctomycetota bacterium (assembly GCA_026984035.1). Lineage (GTDB taxonomy): Bacteria > Planctomycetota > UBA1135 > UBA1135 > HyVt-539. Next base: position 1,328 of record JALSSW010000100.1, on the reverse strand, counting down.
GAGTCCCACTTCGACGGCAGCCTCGGAAGCTGGCCGGTTGAGGGCCGCCATTTGCTCCATCGCTGCAAGTCCCACAGATTCTGACACCTTTTTGGCCTTCATCCCCGTGGTGATGGCCCCCATCCCCAAAGCCTTGGTCAGAACAATGCGCTGGGAGGCCTTCGCGGCGTCGTTGGAAAGAATCCGGTCCAGGCGGACCAGACCCGAAACCGCGAGCCCGTATTTGATCTCCTTGTCCGTAACCGAATGGCCCCCGGCAAGCACGGCCCCCGATTCTTCGATCTTCTCTTGTCCCCCCGCAAGAATGACCCCGAGGATCTCAGGATCCAGCTCCTCCGGCCAAGCCACAATCGAGAGAGCCGAGATGGCCCTCCCCCCCATCGCGTAGACATCGCTGAGTGCGTTGGCCGCAGCAATGCGCCCATAAAAGCTGGGATCGTCCACCACTGGGGGGAAGAAATCGACGGTCTGCACCAGACCTGTCCTGTCGTCCAGGCGCACGACTCCCGCATCATCCAGGGTCGAAGGCCCTACGATGAGTGAAGCAGGCGGATTCTTGGGGAGATAGGCGAGGGCCTTCACGAGGTCCTCAGGGGGCATCTTTGCCGCTCAACCCGCACAGCCCGCATAATCCGTGAGACGTTTGCCTTTGTTCCAGAAAGCCATGGGCGGGAATCATAGGAAGGGGGAAGTCTCGGCCAAGGGGAAAAACGGGAGGCTCCTGGCCTACTTTTCCCCAGCGCCCGACGGGTCTCTCAGAACGACCTCGACCACAGTTTCGTCGTCCCGGGGCGCAAGGGAGCGAAGATCCAGGAAGATCGCACCGTCCTCAATGCGGCCCCAAAGTGAAGGGTGTTGGCAGCGCCAAGTGCGAAGGATCTCCTTTGGATCCTTCAGTCCGTCGATCCGAATCGCCCGGCTTGGGATCCCCCGCGCCGGAGTCGAACCCGATCCTACAAAGGCCGTGGAGGGCACCACGCTGAGCCTTGCCTCTCGCAGGGCCCGAGCCTTGGCCAGATCCTCCCGGAGCCGCTCGGCCCGCGAGGCGAGTTCTTCGACCTCTTCAAAGATCCCCCGCAGGACAGGGATCTCCTCTTTGGGATTTCCATAGAGATACACGCGAAGGGTCGCCTCCAAGGCCGCCAGTTCGAGCTTGGATTGGCGCAAGGCCCGGTAAAGCGGATGAGCCGCCACCTTACCCACCCATTCCTTGCTCCCGACCAAAATCCCCGCCTGGCAGGAACCCAGGAGCTTGTCCCCCGAGAAACAACAAAGGTCCACCCCCGTCCGCAGCGAGGACTGCACCGACGGCTCCCTCGCATCATGCG
>JALSSW010000099.1 GCA_026984035.1 Planctomycetota bacterium | reverse complement strand
CCCGCAAGGAGATTTCCTCATCCAGCACATGGGGATTTACCCCTGGGCCGAAAAACTCAACCTTCCTTCCCTCTTGCATTTCGCCTGGCAGGTCACCCATGCAGCAGACCTAGGAAAAGCCGACAAGAGAGACCTTGGCCGCATCCTTCTTGCTGCAGAAGCTGCCGCCATCCTCCATGGCTATCCCCACCCAAACCAGGCCTCCTGCGAAGAGAAACTCCTCGAAGAGATTCCTTGGAAATGGATGGAAACTGCCATCCACAACCTCGATGCGAAAATCGATGAACGCCTAAGACCTGCCGGTCTCGATCTCACCATTCTACGATGTCAAAGGCCCGGAACTCTAGAAGAGCGAAAACCTCCTCGTGTTCCCCCTCTGGAAGAAGGCATCCTCACCGGACTGAGCATTGGCTCTTCCGACCGTATCCGTCCTCTCCTCACAGCCCTCCTCCCCGCGTGTTGCAGGTATCTCGACCACGATCGAGCTTTTTTTGTCCAATGGGTCGGGCGAGGGAAAAAACGCCTTCTTCTCCGTTCACGTTCAGATTTCATCTCCAGCCCCAGCAAAGAACTTTTTGTGCAACCATCCCCAAAGGAGGAAGAAGCCCTGGGATACTCCGCAGGGTCCGAAAACACGATCCACCTCATAGGAGACCCCGAAAAGCCCTACCCTCTCTTGGAATACATCGGGGCAACCGATTGCTTGATTATCCCCGTTCATGGCCACGGTCAAATCCATGGACACATCTTGCTGGACCGTGCTTTTAGAGCACAACCCGCTGACCCCAGGGTGTCCACAAAAGCCCTTGCCTTGACAGGAGTCTTCGGTCAGATCTGGACAAGTATCGAACTCCGCAAACGGGAGTTTCGAAGCAACCGAATGGCCCAAACGGATGTTTTAACAGGCCTCTTCAACCGTCGCGCCGCCATCCAACTCCTAGCCAGAGAAATGGAACGTTCCAAACGCCAAGGGCACCAACTTTCCGTCTTGATGCTCGACTTGGACCATTTCAAACATATGAACGACACCTACGGGCACCTGGTTGGGGACAAAGCCTTAAGAACTGTAAGTAAGGTATTAAAACAAAACCTCAGGACCACGGATTTCCCCTGCAGGATTGGAGGGGAAGAATTTTTGATTGTTCAACCCGACACAAACCTGGATGAAGCCTCATTGGCCGCAACCCGGATCTTCACCGCGGTCGAGAAAGCGGGAAAAGCAATCGATTTGCCCATAACGATCTCCATTGGCCTGACCGATTACCGAAAGGATGACGACATCGACAGTCTCATGAATCGTGCAGACAGAGCCCTCTATGCCAGTAAGGACCTGGGGCGCAATCGCTTCTCGGTGGACGCGGAGGAATGATGCCAGAACTAATACCCATGTCCTTTTCCGCGCCCAGACTAGCCGAGTTAAACATACCCCTTCTCCTTTTTATCCCGATGGCCCTGATCGGCGCTTTCTTATTGGGGGATTGGTGGAGACGGAGGAAAAACCTGCCCAAAGATCAGAACCTGATCGAGTTATTCCACGAGAGTGTGCGCTGGAAAAAATTATGGGCCAAGGAACGACAGGCCCAGGAAGCGGGTAAGGCTCAACTTGCCAAGCTGGGCCGCCTCCTGGAAAGAACTCGAAAATTCGGTGGTCGGAGCCAGCTGGCTTTTGATTCGCTCCGGCGCATGTCCGACCCCATCCAGGGTATCCTCGGTTTAGCTGAGTTTCTCGAAGACTCTCTTCCCACCAAAGAGGGAAGAGAAGATGCCGGAATCCTAAAACAAGAAGCTCTCAAGCTACGCCTCATCCTCGAGCAACTCCTTTCGGTCGGCTACGGAGAAGAAGAGGTCCCCAGCCTTGAACCCATGGACATCTCCACGGCTCTCCAAGAAGTCCTCGCTTCTCTTCATCAACAATTTAAAGATTTAGGGATTGTCCACGAAATCCAAGCCCCATCGGGCAGGATCATCGTCCAGGGTGATTCCAAATTCATCACCCGATACCTTTTGAACCTTGTCCGAGCCGGATTAGACCTCGCAACAAAGGATTTTGGGACTTTGAGGTTTGAGATCCAAAGCAGTTTTGATGACATACTTTTGCGAATGAAAGTCCAGGACCCTATTCATGAAGAGGGGAGCTTCCCACCAACTTTCGAAAAGATTCGGGACGAGCAGCCGCCCCAGGGTTGGGAAGCCGAATACCTCAATCTCCCCTTCCTCCATTCCCTGGCCAAGTGTTTCGATGGCAATTTCGTAGCCCGGGCTGAGAAGAGTAACCTGGTCCTGGAAACCCGAATTCCCGTAAGTCCGATTGCAAAGCCCCTTGCCAGCACCCAAGACAAGGGCTTATCTTGCATTCACTAACCAGCAATGAACGAACCAACAATCCCACTCCCCACCAAGGAGGGTGACTTATCCGATTCGGATGAAGACCCTCCAGGGCCTATTTTTTTCGAGCAAGCCTGGCTCCTCCTCGGCCTAAGCCCCAAACCTTTTATCCAAGGAGAAGGGGGATGGATTCTCGAGAACTCAACAACCTCATGGGTGATCTTCGGCCTGGGACTCATGGTCCTTACCCTCGGGAGCATTCTCGAATGCTCAGTGGACCGGTTTTCCCCCGCGAGACTCCTGATCACTCTTGAAAAAAAATGGGGAAAAGAACGGGCAGAGACTCTCGAAGACGAACTGGACAGGATCGAGGACTACCGACCTGGGGCGGCCTTTCTCAAGATCCTTGGCTTGGTAGGGACTTTCGTGGGTCTTTTCGGCCTCATCCTCAAGGCAGGCCCGAGTTGGAAGGCACTCGGCCCTCTTGCCCTTGCATTTCTCGGGATTCTCCTCCTTGGAGATCTTGTCCCAGCGAAGATCTCCAACTCCCGGGCAGATCCTATCGCCTTTCGAACCCGACGATTCCTCAAGGTCCTTTATCTCCTGAGCCTCCCTCTTCTCATACCCACCAATCTCCTTACAAGGTTCGTGACTCGAAACCTCATCGGGATTCGAGAGGAACACAAAAAAAATGGTTCAGACCTTGCCGAAGAGATTCAGGCCGCGGTGGAAGACAGTGATGAGGATGAAGAACTCGCCCCCTCGGAGATTGACTGGATCAAAAACGTAGTTTCTTTCCGTGAGAAGTCCGTTGTCCATGTCATGACCCCTCGGACAGAGATTGTAGGAATCGAAGCCGAGGCAAGCTTCCAAGATGCTGTCAAAAAAGCGGTCCAAGCTGGGCACTCCAGGCTCCCGGTTTACAAGGAACGTATCGACGAGGTCATCGGCGTTTTCTATATCCGAGATGCAGTCTCCCTCTTGGCCGATCCGGAGTCAGGAGACCTGGAAGACAAGGTCACCAGACACATGAGAGAATGCCTCTTCGTGCCCCGCTCAAAAAAGCTCGGTCCTCTTCTCGAAGAATTCCGCAAGAAACGTGTCCACATCGGCATCGTTCTGGATGAATGGGGAGGGACTTTCGGGCTCGTTTCGGTTGAAGACATCCTGGAAGAGATCGTGGGCGAAATCGAAGACGAATACGATAACGAACGCGAAGAGCTTTTCCGGATCCTTGAAGAGGGCTCGGTGGTGGACCTGGATGCACGAATGAAGGTCGATGATCTTAATGAGCTGATTGGAGAGCGCATCGAAGAGTCCGACGACTACGAAACGGTTGGAGGATTCATCTCGACCACCCTGGGAAGGATTCCCCGCACCGGCGAATCCTTCCAGATTGGGTCCCTGGACTTTGAAGTCATCTCTGCGGATGATCGGCGCACCAAACGCCTTCGCGTCCGTGTTCTTGAAAACCAAGAAGCACGTCACGAAGAATCCTGAGTACGCCCAATGGAGAAACCCCAGCGAAAGCGCAGCCTCGGAATTATCGTTCGTCGCAGCGACTGGCGAGAAAGCAGTAGGATCGTCACCCTTTGCACCCGGGATTTTGGGGTGATCTCCACTCTTGCGAAAGGTGCTCATCGCCCCAAGAGTCCCTTCCTTGGTGCCATCGACCTGCTCCACATCGTGGATGCCAAGCTCGGGATCCATCCCTTACGAAACCTCCAGAGGCTCTATTCCGCCGATGTCATCCAAGGAAATCGTCCCTTCCGGCATCATCGGAAACGCCGGGAATTCGCCCTGCGCCTTAAGAACAACATACTCCTGGCCATGCCTGAGAACCGCTCCGACCCCGATCTCTTCGACCTCTTCCGAGGTGGCTTGAGGCTCCTCGGTTCCGCACCCGAGCCTAAACTCAAACTCACCAACCTTGGTTTGGACCTCCGTTATCTTGAGATCTTGGGGGTTCTCCCTCCTCCCAACTTCTGCCCCCTTTGCGAAAAAGAGCTTCCAAAAAACGGAAAAGTCGGCTTTTTGCCCAAAGCTGGCGGATTCATCCACAAACATGAGGGGGGCCGCCCGATCTCTGCCCGCCTCCCTCACTTCGCAAAGGACCTGCTCACAATCCCAGGACAAAACCTCCCCGGATTTCGAGCCCCCGATCCAATGGTCCAAGACCTTTCTACCCTCGTCCAAGAATTGATCTCCAATCTCTGACTTCCATTCCCGGACCTTCTCGCAGACAATCCCAGGGATGAATCCCTCCCGAAGCACATCCTGGCTCCTGCCCCTCTTCCTCCTCCCAATAGCCATGGGTGCATGCGCGGGCAGCCCAATCCAACATCCCACAATCTCTCTCATCGAGGCGGAAAAGCTCCTCCAAAAAGGCAAGGGGACGACTGGCAAAGTTCGACAAGCCCTTGCGATTCTTGAAAAAATCCGGGTAGATCAACTCGACGAAATCGACCAACAACGCTACCTGATCGACTTGTCCACGGCCCATTTCATGCTCCAGGAATACTGGGAGGCCTTTGTAACTCTCAAAAATTTTCCAAGAGACTTTCCCTCGAGCAATTATTTAGCCAAGGCTGAAGAGTTGGAGTTCAACGCAGGATCCAGAATCGCGGAACGGGGGAGAAATATTCTTGGGATCTGGAGGGACCTCGACGATACCGTCGCGATTCTCGAGCACTTCCTGCTCTTTTATCCAACCTCCAACTTCATCCCGGATGCCCTTCGGATTCTTGGAGAGGCAGCATGGTTGGACAAAGACTATGATGAAGTCATCAGCCGCTTCAGTGAGCTTCTCGAAAAAGATCCCCGAGGAATTTGGAAAGAACTGGCCACCTACCGAATCGCCATGGCCAACTTCTATAAACTCACCGGCCCCGACTACGACCTTGAAGCCTTGGAAGCTGCCCGGCGTGAACTTGTGAGTTTCCTCAAAACCAATATTCACAACCCCAAGTATCTGGAGAATGCCCGTAAGGCTCTCGCTGTAACACTCAATTGGATCGACCAAAAAAACATCAAAATCGCTGATTTTTATATCCGTGTTTCCAAACCCAAAAGTGCAGCCATCTACCTACAAAAAATTCTTCGAAGACCTGATTCAGAGTTTCGCGATCAAGCGATTCGTCGGCTCCGCCAAATCGGGGAACCGGCCAGGGGTTTCCAGGGGAGCAATCGCTGATGTTCGGTAAACGAAGAAGGGTTGTCCCCTTTCCCACTCCACTCCGGAATATCCTGGCCCTTTCCTCCATCATGGGTGGGCTCCTCCTTTTAGGCTCATGTGGGTATTCCCAGGGGTTTTCGGGCAAGAGACTCGGGATCCGGAGTCTCGCCGTCCGGGTTGTGGACAATCAGAGTTACTGGAGAGGCTTCGGAAGCCTTTTAACTCGCGAATTAGGCCAGCAACTCGCACTGTATTCAGGAATCACTCCCGGACTCCCTGGGCAGAGCGACGCGACCCTCGAAGTCCAGATTAAGGAAGTTCGAGGCAGAATGATCACCGGAGAAGGCGAAGAAGCCGTCAGGGAATCAGCTCTTTTAATCGCTGCCAAGTGGAGAATCGTGGATCAGGAATCAGGCAAAGAGCTTCAGGCAGGGAAGGCCCTTGATTGGGCAGAATACCGCGTCCCGGTGGGCGAAAACCGAGCTTCGGCCCAAAAAGAAGCGATTGGAGACCTCGCCAGGCGCATCCTGATCTCCCTCGGAGCCGGAAAATAGCTTCTTTTTGGGGGAGTCCCACTTTGGATTCCCTCCCTCATGCCCTAGAAAGCAGGACCGAAAACTGAATCGACTTGATAGGATCTCCTCTAAAGCTGGGGCACAATAGCTGGATAGATTATAGGGAGGAGGGGACACCCTCCTTTCCCTTCAACCAAAACCGCGCATCATGTCGATGCTGTGGTAAAAACCGGGCAACAAGGGAATTGCCCCGAACAAAAACGAATTTTTATGACTAAGCCTTCAGAGAACGACAAGGGTAAACAGAAAGAAGCGAAAAAGCCCAAGGGGATGGGCGGCGTCTTCATCATTGCCCTCCTCCTCTTCCTCCTCTTTATGTTCGTCAACAAAGCGGGGAATCAGCACAAGGACACGATCTACGATTTCTGGCGACATCTCTATAACGCCGATTTCACCAAGGTCACTATCGGTGCGGATAACCAAGTTGTCGGAAACTACCGAAAAGATGGTCATGAGCGACATCTGGAGGTGGCCTTTAAAAAGCTGACACCCGAAGAGCGCCAAACCATCCAGGATATCCAAGCCCTGGATTTAGATCGGACCTACGACCAAGCAGGAGGTCTCGCCCGGTTCAAGAAAGACCTGGTGAACGGAAAGATCCAAGCGGTTAAGACCTGGCTGGTCCGAGTGACGGGCTCGCAACCCAGCGAAGACCGGGGCCGCACAAGCAAGGACCCGAGCCGATACAAAGACTCCATCACCCTCTACTCTATTATTCTGAAGGGTAATGACGAGACCTATGTCCGAGTACCCATTACTTTGTCCAGCAAGGGCGAAGCGGCCCAAAGTAATGATCTTCAGGCCTTAAGCCAGACTTTGGGGGTCTCAGGCAACCTCCGTCATGTTTTTCTCCACCGTGGACAAAAGTTCGAAATCAAGCAGGTAGACCAGCTCACCTATTACTTGCTCGGGTCCATTCTTCCTTGGGTACTGATTATCGGGCTTTTCTGGTTTTTTATTATTCGCCAGATGCGCTCACCCGGAGGAGGAGGCGGGGTCCTCAACTTTGGGCGGTCCCGGGTCCAAAAATACTCGAAGGAGCAGCGTACACAGGTGACCTTCGAGGATGTCCAGGGGATGAAAGAAGCCAAGGATGAGGTCCAAGAAGTGATCGAATTCCTCAAGAACCCGGAGAAATTCCAACGTCTCGGTGGCCGCATCCCTCGCGGGGTTTTGCTCGTGGGACCTCCTGGGACAGGAAAAACCCTTTTAGCAAAGGCGATCGCAGGGGAAGCAGAAGTTCCTTTCTTCTCCATCTCGGGCTCCGACTTTGTAGAGATGTTTGTTGGCGTCGGCGCGAGCCGCGTCCGCGATCTGTTTAAGCAAGCCAGGGAAAGCGCCCCTTGTATTGTTTTCCTCGATGAAGTGGATGCTGTTGGCCGCAAACGCGGGGCCGGCCTGGGCGGCGGACATGACGAAAGGGAGCAAACTCTGAACGCGATCCTTGTCGAAATGGACGGTTTTGATACCGACCAAGAGGTCATCCTCATCGGGGCGACAAACCGGCCGGATGTCCTGGATCCCGCCCTTCTCCGGCCTGGACGCTTCGATCGGCAAGTCGTGATCGACATGCCGGACGCCCAAGGCCGCGAAGCCATCCTCAGGGTTCATGCCAAGCGCGTAAAAATGGCAGACAACATCCCCTTCGATCGCCTAGCCCGGGCAACTCCCGGCTTCAGCGGAGCTGAGCTTGCAGCCCTGATCAACGAAGCTGCCATCCTCGCGGGCATGGAAGGAGCCGAAGAGATCACCTGGCCGCACCTGGAAGAAGCGCGTGATCGTGTACGCTGGGGGCGCGAAAAGAAATCCCGTAAATTTGAAGAAGAAGATCGGAAGGTTACAGCCTTCCACGAGGCGGGACATGCCCTGGTCGGAGCTTTGATCAAAGAGGTCGACCCTGTCCACAAGGTCACCATCATCTCCCGAGGAATGGCCTTGGGGGCCACAATGTATCTCCCCGAAAAGGAAGATTACTACATGCGCCGAAGCAAGCTCCTGGGAATGATCTCGATGAGCTATGGAGGACGCGTTGCGGAGGAGGTTGTGTTTAACGACATCTCCGCCGGGGCACAAAATGACATTCAGCAAGCCACGAACCTGGCCAAGGTTATGGTGACTGAATTGGGGATGAGTGAAAAGGTCGGACCTCTCAACTATGCCGAAAGCACAGGCAACGATTTCCTTGGCCGGGAGTTAAGACTGGGGAGCGATCACAGCGAAGAGACTTCCAAGCTGATCGATCAAGAAATCCGCCGGATCACTCAGGAGGGCTACGACCGGGCCAAGGAAATGATCCTTGAGCACCGTGAGGGCTTAAACCGGATCGCGGAAGCCCTCCTACACTTTGAGACCATTACCGGTGAAGAAGTCCTGGCATTGATGGATGGCGCCTCGATTGCAGACCTCGAAAAAAAACGATGGGAAGACAACGAGGTGACTCCCCCTCCCCTGAAAACAAAGAAGGGAAACACCGAGAAAAAGGTGAGTGAGGATTCAGAAGAAGATCTTGGGTTCTCCGGTGCAGAAGGGCTGGCGACTCCATGACCTTTGAGGGCAGGCACAAAGCGTTCCCGCCCCTCTTCCGGATTCCTTCTGCCCATGGGCGAACCCTCAAGCTCGGGCCTTCCTGCCCGAGGATCATGGGGATCATCAATGTAACACCCGACTCCTTCTCTGACGGTGGGGATTCCCTGTCCCCACAGGATGCCTGTGAGAAAGGCCTCCGGATGATTCAAGAAGGGGCTGCCATCTTGGATCTGGGCGCGGAATCAACCAGGCCTGGAGCCCGAGAGGTTCCAGCCGCCGAAGAACTGGCACACCTCCTCCCCGTCCTCCGTCTCCTTCGAGCCCAAAGTGATGTGGTGATTTCGGTCGACACAACAAAAAGCAAAGTTGCGCGGATCGCCGTCCAGGAAGGGGCCGATTGGATCAATGATGTCAGTGCCTTTCGCAGAGACCCAGACATGGGGAATGTTGTCGCCGAAACAGGAGCCGCCCTTGTTCTCATGCACTCGAGAGGAACCCCCAAGGACATGCAGCTCAGACCTCATTACGAAGACCCACTCAAGGAGGTTCTCCAGGAACTGAGGGAAGCGGTCCAGCGAGCGGAAGGGGACTTCGGCATCGATCCCGACCGTATCCTTGTGGATCCGGGGATCGGTTTTGCCAAACGCTCCGGGGACAATCTCGCAATCCTTCGGAATCTCACAGCGTTCCACACCCTGCAGAAACCCATCCTCCTGGGGCTTTCCAGAAAAAGTATTCTCCAAAACCTGATCAAAAGTCATGGAAAGAAAGCCGTCCTGCCGAAGAATAGAGATGCAGCCACTGTGGCAGCGACTGCAATCGCCCATGGGGCTGGAGTTTCCGTTCACCGGGTCCACTCCGTGGGTTACGCTGTTCAGGCCATCGCTGTGGCCCAAGGGCTGGGCTTGGCAAAAACCATTTTTTCTCCCAAAGATTACAATGCAGAAAAAGGTAACTTAGCAAAGCAGTGAATTTCCCCTCCTCCATCCCCGACTTTTTAGAAATCGCAGTCCTCGCGGGCTTCTTCTATGTCGTGTTGGAGTTTCTTGTCCAGACCAGAGGAACAGGAGTTATTCGAGGGCTCACAATCCTGGTTACCGTCTTCTTTGTTTCCTCCCTGGTTCTGATCGAATCTCTCGACCTTGTCCGTCTCAAGCATGTCTATGACAGCATATTGAGCATTGCGGTCATCGGTCTGATCGTTGTCTTCCAACCTGAGATCCGTCGCGCCATTACCGAGCTGGGTGAGAACAGGGTTCTAAGTCGATTTTTTCGGAAGATGGCCGACCACCAGCATGATAAGGTCGTCGATGAACTCACCGTCGCCATGCGTAACATGGCCCGCCGCCGCATCGGTGCCCTGATCGCTCTCGAACGAACAGCAAGCTTGAATGAGTTCATCGGATCAGGAAACAAAGGGACTCCCCTGGACGCCGAAGTCAACGGCCTCTTGATTGAATCCATCTTCCAACCAGGAAGCCCCCTCCATGACGGTGGCTTGCTCATTCGAGACGGAAGGATCGTCGGTGCAGGCTGTATGTTCCCCCTCAGTCAAAACCCCGAGATCTCCAAGCGCCTTGGTACGCGTCACCACGCAGCCCTTGGCCTCAGCGAAAAAAAAGACGCCATCGTCCTCGTTGTCTCCGAAGAGACAAGCGCGATCTCTGTGGCAATCAATGGAGAACTTCACCAGGATCTTAAGCAGGACCAACTTCGCGAATTCATCGCTCCAAGCACACCCATTCAGCCCCAAGAAACCGAAGAACCCCCAATGGAGACTCCGGTCCATGGCTAAGTCTCGAAAGCATTCAGGCAGTTTTTCGAGCAAAAACGCCCCACGAGACAGAGGACCTTCCAGGGGAGCGAAAAAACCCAGGTGGCCCCTCCCCATGGCCGTCATCCTGGCACTGGTCTACTGGCTTTATTTAGATCAAACCGTCACTCAGAAAAAATCCGTATATGTCACGATCCAAAAGGATGTTCATTCTCAAGATGCCCTTGTTTCCCTCAAAGCACAGTCATTAAGCATCCGTGTCCCCAACAATTTCACCATCAGCAAAGTCTTGGACAATCGCACAAGCAAAGTTTTCCAAGGCAAGGTCCTCCTCACATTCAGGGGACCGGGTGGAATTCTCCGACATCTTGAAACCAATCCCAGCTTTTTCACTGATATCCCTGAATCAAACCTCCCTGAATACGACGCAACGATCAAAGTCAACTCGATCAAGTCCACCAAGGTGGAACTTTCCGGCTACTTGGAATCCATGGATCCGCCCGAGCTACGGGTTCATTTGGTTCAAATCAACAGCTTCGAACTCTCCCTGGCCCCCGAAAGGATTCGAATCCTCTATCCCGAGGAGGATACAGAGGAATGGGCAAAACGAATCTTCCCCGGAAGTATTAAGATTCAACCCAGCTCCGTCACTCTGAGCGGCTCCCGCAACCTCTTGGCCACGATCACTCCCGAAACGCAAATCTTCCAGCTGGACCTCAGAAGCCTCCCGGAGCGATGGAAAAAAAGAATGGAGCAAGGCGGGAGTAATGATCGGATTAAGGAAACGTTTCGGCTGAAGATCCTTCCCCCCTTCGCGTCGCTTCGCATGAACAAAAAAAACATCGAAGCCAATATCGAGGTTGCTCCCCCGGCCGACTTCTTTCCAAGCAACCCCAAGGTTTATTACAACATCCCAATTCGCGTCAACTGGGGACCCCTCCAGGGAAAAGAAGATTTGTTCTTAGTGGATAAAAAAGGCCCCATCACAATCAAAAGCTACAACGCCAAACTGTCCAGGCTCTTGCAACAAAAAGGGGAAAGTTGGGTTCGTCAAAATATCGAAGCCCGTGTGCAACTCGACGATCTGGACACACAAGACAGCCAATCAAAGGAATACATCCGCAAACTGAAACCAGAATTCACATGTTGGGATCATCGCTTTGTCATCGGAAGGGATCTGGAAATCATTTCTCAAACCCCCATCTTCATCAAAAGCAAATCCTAGCGGGAAACGTTCATGAGAGCGTGGATAAGGAAGAGAAACTCGCTAGGTTCAGGATCTCACTCCGAAGATCAGCTCATTGTGAAATCCTAAGTTCTGAAGGAATACGAAGGGAAACTTATATCAATGACACTTTTTGGCACCGATGGAATCCGAGGAAAAGCAGGATGCCCTCCCCTTGTTCCCGAAGACCTTGGTCGTATCGCAGCGATCTTTGCCTCCCGGCTCATTCAAGGAGAATCAAAAGAAGGAACCCGCATTCTTATCGGCCATGACGGGCGACGCTCCGCTGGAATGATTGAGGCAGCTCTTGCGGCATCTCTGACTTTCGAAGGATGCGAAGTCGTGGATGCCGGCCTGCTCACCACCCCGGTTTTGGCCCATGAAACTCGACTTCGGGGCTTCGATTCGGGGATCATGATCTCAGCTTCCCATAATCCCGCACAGGACAATGGAATTAAGTTTTTTTCGCGGGACGGCTCCAAGCTCCCAGACAGCATCGAGAAGGCCGTCGAAGCTGATTTTGAGGCAGGAGTCCAACCGAAACCCGCGGAGAAGCAAGGGTTTCATCGTAGGCTCCAAGGCACAGGATCGGCCTATTTACGCTTCCTCCAAGAAGAAGCCTTTGTTGGTTTCAACCTGGAGGGGCTCAAAATTTTAATCGACTGCGCCAACGGAGGTGGATCACAACTCGCCCCCCAGGTGTTTGAAGCCTTCGGGGCAGACGTGACCACCCTTAACGATCGGCCCAATGGCGACAATATCAACCGAGGATGTGGGGCCCTCCATCCAGAATTTCTCTGCCGCGAATTTGAGAAGGCCTCTTTTGATTTAGCCCTCTGCCTTGACGGTGACGGGGATCGCTCCATTTTTTTGGACGAGAAAGGACGAGTTGTCCATGGGGATGCCCTGCTCACCCTACTTGCCCTTCACTTTGGAAAGGAAGGGGCTCTCCCCGGAGACTGCCTTGCCGTCACGGTCATGAGCAACTTGGGCCTTAAAAAAGCCATCTCCCAAGCCGGCTTCAAGGTGGAGGAAACTCCTGTGGGAGACAGAGCAGTCGTAGCGGCAATGCGAAAGATGGGCCTTGGGCTCGGCGGTGAGCCTTCCGGGCACGTGATTTTTGGCCAAGAACACAACTTTACCGGAGATGGCATCTACACATGCCTCAAACTTCTTCAGGTCATGAAACAAACAGGAGAACCCCTTTCCCATCTTGCCTCCAGTTTCTCGGCCTTCCCACAGCTCCTGGTCAATGTCGAGGTAAAACAAAAACCTCCCCTCGAAGACCTCCCGGAGATTATGGATGTTTGGAAACGCATCGAGAAAGAACTGGGCAATGAAGGAAGGGTTGTCCTTCGTTACTCGGGCACGGAACCTCTCTGCCGCGTGATGGCTGAAGGCCCCACGCAAGACATCGTCAAGGATGTCGTCCAACGGATCGTTGATGTTGTTCGCAGGAC
>JALSSW010000098.1 GCA_026984035.1 Planctomycetota bacterium | reverse complement strand
CCCTTTTTGGGCTGGGATTTTTTTTCAACAATACATGGGGGACACCCCTTCTTTGGGAAGCCCGCAATTTTGATGCGAAGGGAAATGGGAGGACGGTGCTCTCCCAGAAATCCGACCGGATTACGACAGCATCGGTTGTTCTGGACCGGGTCCGGGGGGAGCGTTTCCTTTACACAGATGAGTTTTCAGCCGCAGGAGGGGTGGAGAGCCGCTACATGGAGGCTTTAGGAATTTTACCGGTTTGGCTCTCCGAAACTCGAACAGAGAAAAAAGGAGCGATTTTCGCTTGCCTTGGGTTGGGGACGGGGCGAACTGCGGCAGCCCTTCTCGAAGCTAATCGCAAGGGAAAGACCTGGATTTTGGAGATTTCTTCGGCGGTGGCTTCCCAGCTCCCCTTCTTTTTGGATGCCACGGGCACGCGGGAGGCTTTTGCAAAGGCCGGTGCCCTCGAAAACAAAATTATGGATGGGCGCTTCTTTTTGGAGCAGGCAAAGGAGGGCAGTCTTGGAGGAGTGACCCTGGAGCCGCTTTTGCCTCAAGCGCCCGGGAGTGTGTATCTTTATTCCTTGGGGTTTTATCGGGCGGGAAGGGAGGCCTTAGCCAAGGGGGGGGTCTTGGTCCAATGGGTTCCCACACACGCCCTCCCTCTTAAAGGGTTCCAAGCTCTCCTTCGGACCTTTGGGCGGGTTTTTAAACACCCCAGGCTTCTCCTGGTTCAAGAGAGCAGCCTCCTCTTGGGCAAGAAGGGGGGCTTGGAGGGGGCCATCCCGGACCGAAGAGGTTTGGGGGACCGGGCGGCTTTTCTCTCCGGGCTTTTTCAACCCTTGGATCTCGCCTTGGCAGAGCTTCCCTTTCCTCAGGAAGGACCGGGCCCCCTTGTCGATGAGGAGCGTCCCTTTTTGGAGCGAATGGGATTTGAGCCTGCGAGGATTCGCTTGGGTTGGCTCGCGGGCAACCTCCGGTCTTTGCAAGGGACAGAAGGGGTAAAGGCCCAAGGGATGAAAGAAAACCGTTTTGATACCCCGAGCCATGTTCAGAGGGAGAGGCTTGCGGCTCGCCTGCTCCTTGCAAGGCGTTTTGAGGATCCCAATGTGGATGCGGCGGGGATGGCCGCGAGGCGTCTGATGATGCTCAGGGAAAGGTTTCCCACATCCACACTTCTGCTTCGGGAAGAGAGGAAGGCCCGGTATTTCCAGGAGAAAGATCGTGCTTGGCGTGCCCTCCTCTCTCACAATCCCGGCTTGGCCCTAAAGAGCGCGGAACGGGCCCTGCGGCTGGGGCCATGCGATCCCGTTCTCCTCTCCATTCGAGCCGCTGCCCTCTTGGAACTTCGAGGGAAGCGTGGGGCAAAGAGCGCTCTCATGGAGTTGCTCCGTTTTTATCCCATGATCTCTGAGCTTCGGGCGATCCAAAAACGGGCGAAACTTGGGTTCACTCCACTTCTTGAGGCTTTGGCAACTTTGCCTCAACCAACAAATCACAGGGATCCATCTCTCCCCCCTTCGGGCTTTTTCGAAAAAATGGAGCGGGGCGATTCGGAGGCCTTGTTCTTTTTGCGCCGGCGTCCCCTCGATGCGATGTGGATCCTCCTCCATTCCCTTCGGAAAGGAAAAAACTTAGGACCAAAAGCCCTCCGGCACATGGGGCCCTATCTGGATCCCGCTTCCCTTGTTCTCCTGGAACCCTGGATGGCAAGAAACGCGAGCAATCTCTATGCTCTCATGCGTGTACTCCCCATGGATCTTGTGCCGACCAAGTGGATGCAAAAAAAACTTCTCAGGGATTCCCAAGGTTTTGAGCTTCTCCTTCGGTTTCTCGAGCGGAAAGGGGGCCCCTGGCCCCTGCATGTGCTCCTCGATGTACTGGCAACTCCGGGGTTGGAGAGAAGTCGTTTGATTCGCTGTAGTCTTGCTTGGCAGCGCCTGCATCCGGACTCTGCCCCGCTTTCACCAACAGCCTCGGAAAAGGCAAGAATCCGCTGGGCGCTTGCGAAACAGAAAGATCTTCCCCCAACATGGAACCATGGATTCACCCATAAAGAGAGGTTCTTGGAATGGAACTAACGGTTAAAGAAGTGGCCGAAAAAATCGGCGGGAGGATCGAGGGCGATGAAAGCCTTCGCATCCAGGGAATCTGCGCCCTAACGGCTCCGGATCCCGGACCAGGAAAGATCGCCTTTCACGCGGGAGAGGCTCCTCCGGAAGTTCTCTCCCAAAGCGGAGCCCAAGTGATGCTTGTCAAAGAAGGCCGGGAGGATCTTCCCCCCCTGGCCCCCTCCAAGGCCTATCTCCTGGTGAGTGATCCCTATCTTGCCTTCGCCGAAATTGCTTGTTTGTTCCATCCGCTCCCCCGAGCCCAAGAGACCTCGCTTCATCCAAGCGCAATCATCGATCTCGAGGCAAAGATCGGCGATCCGGTCATCGTGGGTCCCCATGCGGTTCTGGAAAAAGAGGTTCAGGTAGGTCAAGGATGCCGGATTATGGCAGGGGCCTACTTAGGTCGTGGGGTGGTCCTTGGAGAAAACTGCATCATTCACCCCAATGTCAGTATCTATCCTGGGGTTCGGATTGGAAATCGAGTTCAAATCCATGCCGGGTCCGTGATCGGTTCCGAGGGGTTCGGCAATGCCCGCCGTCCTGATGGTTCTTGGCAACGAATCCCTCAAATCGGAACGGTGGTCCTTGAAGATGATGTGGATATTGGAGCGAATGTGTGCATTGATCGTGCGACCTTTGACGAGACTCGGATTTGCCGGGGGACACGCATCGATAATCTCGTCCATGTTGCCCACAACTGTACCATTGGTGAGCACAACGCTGTGGCTGCCCAAGTGGGTTTTGCCGGGCACACGAGGCTTAGGA
>JALSSW010000097.1 GCA_026984035.1 Planctomycetota bacterium | reverse complement strand
TATCCCGAAAGGTCCATCGGACCTTCTTCCAAGGGATTGCGATTCAAGATCTCCACATACTCCCCCCATGCTTTGGTCGGCCTGACCAAAACCTCGGTTAGGGCCAGCCCTCCTGAAATCGGGGGCTTCAAGGGCTGGATTCTGGGCAAGTTTGCTGACCTTAACTGTGCTCTAACCTGGACGTTGCCTCCGAACAAAAGGGGAAACAGAAAGCCCAAAAAAGCGATCCGACCTGGCATCCAAGTCATTTCTTTGCCTCCAACATAAGCTACCAAGAGGAGCTTTTTTGCTCCCCATCCTTGGGCCAACTCCCCCTTGGAATGGGCCTCCTTTTGAATTCAGTGAGAGGGGGTACAAGATTCCTGACCATGGCGGAGAAAATTTTTCGAGCTGCTCGATCGCGAAGGATTCGATAATTCCGGGGGGACTGTCCGCATCGCTGGGCCGCTTCTGCAATCTTCGCAGCTCCCTTTGTCGCCCTCAGAGCTTCCCACTCTCGAGTGGAACAGCAGCCGGCAAGCTCCTCTAGCGCTAAGCGGCTCATTTCGCCTTCTCCCTACTTCCCTCTACAGGCATGTGGTCCATTCTCCTTTATTTGCGAGAGCCAAGGCTCATTTTGTCTTCTTGCGCCCTGGACGACGACAGCAAGGCGCATTGATCGTATTCGGCATGCAGCATTCATTCGTTGCTCCATGTTCAACCTTCAATGAATCAGGAATCCAAAGTTTGATTCGTACCAGTTTTGTTTTCCTTGTCTTCGAATTGTAATTGGCAAAGAAAAACGTTTTTTCTTTCCACAAGAGCCAAATCTCCACCCGGTCATAGCAAGGGTTTGTGTCATATGTATGAGAAATGCTTTTCTCGAAATGGATAGAAAAGGACTTGGAGTTGGAAGTTGAACCTCTTTGCCCGAGGCTTCCTTTTCCTCCAACTTCCGTTTCTCCATTGGCAAGGAACGGAAATTTTATTCCCAACTTTGCTTTTAAAGAGAGCTCCATTCCTCGACTCCAACCTGAAGAAGAGGAAATTTGAATTTTGAAATCTCTACTGATTTTTTCTTCGGTTTTAGAACCAATCCCACAAAGCAGTGTTGGCACAGAGATCGGGCCATTATTCTTGCCTCCATCAGGGTGTTTCGTCGGTTTACGATCATCTTTGGTATCAAACAATCTCCACTGATCGGGATGATTGTTCTTTAAATCCTTCATAAACTCCCCCACCGACATCCGCTTCTCTTGGCTCAAAACGAAGCTGCTGAATCGCGAGGTCGCAAACTCTACGAGGACCTGGTTGTTCACATGCTTGACCCCTGCTTGTCCGGCGGGCAAAGCAACACCATCCCCTTCGATCTGTTCGAGGAGCGCCGGGGTCTTTCTCCTCCAAAGCTCCTTGGAACCTTCCCAGGAATACTGACTCAAGGCTGCCCGGATAAGGACCTGCACCTTCCCATTTCCCAGGAGGTCCGGACGCACTACCAAGGTCCCCAAGGGCACGCTGTAGTTGGGGGCTGGACCTCTCCCCAGGAGGCCGTCGTTGATCCTACGCTCCTTCCACCTCGAATAGACCTTCGGGGCCCAATATGCCTCGATCTTCGTCTTTTTCCGGAGGAATCCCTTCGGAAAACGCATCTCGATCGTCCCACTCGCATCCCGCAGCGTCCCCCCCTCTTGACCCAGCTCTCCCTGCACGTGAGGCACATCTGCCACACGCAGAAGAAGCACCTCCAAATCCCCACGCCGATAGGGCGCCTTCCGGACATAGCCCACCCAGCGCTCGACAAAGCCATCCTTCTGAAGATGGAAGTTCCACGAGCCCCCACCAAAGCCCTGCCAGGTCAAGGTCCCCTCAGAATCCGTCATCCCTTGCAACTTCTTCGAAGGAACCTCCACCTTGACACCCGCAAGCGGAGCCCCCTTGGCATCCACGACCCGGATCCGCATTTCGTGCTCATTCCCCAGCCAGCCATAGGGAGTCCCGGGAGAGAGATTCATCGCAACACCCACAAAGGCCCAATCATCAGGCACATGGTGCAGCCAGCCAAAGGGGGCCTTGCGCTTCCAAGCCCGCGTCCGGTCCCCGCCCTGACCGATCACCACAGCCTGCCCGGATGCCCAGAGGCCCTGCTCCACGACTTCCGACATCGGTCCCGGCAACATGGGAGGAAACGCACTGTGATCCCAGACAAAACCGTCCACAAAATTCCCCTTGGAATCCAGCAACTTGAGATAGCCGTCTCCCGTAGGACCATTGGATGCGAAAAAACTCCCCCGATACCCCGCGATCAACACCTTCGCTCCACAGCCCTTGGGGATCTTCATGGCCGTTTTCCCCTGAGAAAAATCCACCAAGAGCAACTCTCCCGAAGCCAGCTTCGTCCCCCTTGGAAACAAGTAAGCACTGCGATTCCCGGAGCGAATCTGGTATCCCGAAAGGTCCATCGGACCTTCTTCCAAGGGATTGCGATTCAAGATCTCCACATACTCCCCCCATGCTTTGGTCGGCCTGACCAAAACCTCGGTTAGGGCCAACCCTCCTGAAATCGGGGGCTTCAAGGGCTGGATTCTGGGCAAGTTTGCTGACCTTAACTGTGCTCTAACCTGGACGTTGCCTCCGAACAAAAGGGGAAACAGAAAACCCAAAAAAGCGATCCGACCTGGCATCCAAGTCATTTCTTAGCCTCCAACATAAGCTACCAAGAGGAGCTTTTTTGTTCCCCATCCTTGGGCCAACTCCCCCTTGGAATGGGGCTCCTTTTGAATTCAGTGAGAGGGGGTACAAGATTCCTGACCATGGCGGAGAAAATTTTTAGAGCTGCTCGATCGCGAAGGATTCGATAATTCCGGGGGGACTGTCCGCATCGCTGGGCCGCTTCTGCAATCTTCGCAGCTCC
>JALSSW010000096.1 GCA_026984035.1 Planctomycetota bacterium | reverse complement strand
AAGAGCTTCGGGTAAGCATTCCGGTATTGATCGCGGTGACGAGGGCGCTGTCGACGATAAGGGGCCGAAACTCTTCCATGAGGTCCAGAGCCAAGGCGGGTCTTCCGTGGCGGGGCCTGTGATAGAGCCCCCACCAGGGATCCAAGCCTTCGGATTGAAGGGCCACGGCACATTCGGAGGCAAGAAGAGCATATCCGAAGGAGAGAAGGGCGTTGATGGGATCTTTGGGGGGACGCCGGTTTCTTTTCTTAAAATCCCATTCTGAGGGAAAGTCTCTCGGTTTGAGCATTGAAGAGAAATTTTTGAAATAACAGCTTGCCGCCTGACCTTCGAGTCCAAGAAGGCTTTGTTCATCCTTTGCTTTTTGAGCCTTTTTTTGCACGCGGGCCATCTCTTCGAGATCACTGCTCGGTTGAGGGTGACTGTTCCTTCGAAGGATGGTTCTTTGGTTGGAAATCTTGGAGGCGACAAGGGCCCTTGCGAAGGCCAATCGTTTTGAGGGTTGATCAGCCGCTCGAAACTGGGCGGCTCGGTCATAGGCATTGCGAAGTTGGTTCCCGAAGGTGAAACCATAAAACCAAAAGCTACGGGAGAGATGTACGATGGGAATGCCGAGCTGGCAAAGGACCTGATGAACGGCGTAGGATGCGGAGATGCCTCCGCAAAGGACGAGTTGGGAAACATCCTTGATCTTGACCTTGGCGAGGACTTCGTCGGACTTCTTGACGACTAGGGTTTCGCCGCTTTTCCCGACTTTGGCCCCTTGGACTTGCACGAACAGGGGCCTGGCCCACTCCCTGGGTGGAAAGAGGCGGCGGATGTTTTTGGTCTTGCCCTTGCGCTCAGCTTTGAGAAAGAGAGTTTCATCGGGCAGGCAAAGAGCATTAAGGGAGCAACCTCTACACTTGGGAGAATCTTCGAGAGGAGGAGGAATGAGCGTGGAAGTCATGCATTTTTGGGCGGCCTTCAAAGATTGAAAGGTGATCTCTTCGAGTTCTTGGGTGTAGGGGATGTCGACCCGTGTTTTTGATCCAACGTAGTAAATCACCCCATGGTCGCACTCATATCCGTGTTCCCGCAGGAGAAGGCCTTGGGCCATGAGTTGCACACGCTCGGGTTCATAGCTCCGCTCTTGGTTTTTGGGCACCCTCCCTCTTTTCGTTTCAACAGGAAGAGCCTCTTTGCCTGCAGTCGAAACGAGATCAAGCTTGGCAATCAGGCCCAGCTTCTTGCTTCCCAATGTGACCGAACGGCTGATTTCAGGAGGAGGGTCTTCCTTGACGGTCTTTCTCTTTCTCTTTTTAGGAGCCTCTTCGGGGGCACTTTCAGCTTCGGGATTGGGCAAAAGATGGTCGATTTGATCCACCCGACGGTGCACATTGGATCCATCGATGGTGTATTCATTTTCACGCCACCTCCCATCCACATGCATCATGTAAAAAAGACGAGGGCAATAGACAAACTCGTTCAACATGCGAACAGGAAGAAGGTCAGATTCGAACTGTGTCTTCAACATGGGTTGGGTCCTTCTAAAAACAATCGGAAGAGAAATCGTGGGCCTCCCTCTCCCCAAGAAGCATATCATGAAAAGAAAGGGGAAGAGCAAAGGGAGGGCAAGGGGCTCTTGCTTCCATGCTATGGGAGGTCAGGGGAAGGCTGGGGGAAGGTTCTCTTTGGGTGGATTGAGAGGAAACCCGATTCGAGCCAGGAACCGGTATAAGCGAGAGGACTCCCCCACCTGGTCCAAATACATGCACTAGGTTTTCGGGGATTAGGGGAGCAGGGCTGGGGATTTGGTCATGTTGGGGCCATTTGTAAAGAGAGGCTCCGGCGACGTTCTTCGTTAGGGTAGTGATTCCTGCGGACCACCAACAAATTAAGGCTCATGGATTTCGTAGGAAGGGAGGAAGGTGGCGGGGCTGAACAGTTACACCGCTTCCGAACACTCTTCAGTCTAGGCGAGAGGCCTAAACAACCCCAACCCAAAGCTGCTGGAGTGCCCGAGACGGAGTGGCCCGCGTACCGGATCCGGGAAAATCAGCCGCACGCGCTGGCCGAGCCGGTCACCGATGAATGCTCGCCGGTTCGCTTTCCGTCGAGGAAAATGAACCGAAACCCAGCACGGAGCGCCAATAAACTCGCATGTGACATCCCGGGAGATCTCTCGCTGTTGAAGCTCACGCCGAATCTGCGCTTCGAGTGACTCGCGCGGGCGCTCCTTGCCACCCCGAAGGTAGTGTCTCGGTCGGACGTAAGGCGTAACCGACTCCCAGACGATTGACACGTGCTCGTCGAAACCAGGAGGGGGTGGAACCGACGGGTCCAGGGGGACCAACCGCACCTTCCACTCACCGGCATCCATCCCGGGAGTACCCCAGGAGATTTCGCGGGATGCGGCACGGAGGATGGCCTCCAGCTCGTCCTCATCGAACGTGTCTGAGCCTCTCCACACCAAAATATGCGTTGGCACAGAATCCTTGCACCAGACAAGGAACTCGGTGTGGCGGTGCCCTGAAAGCGGTGTCCCGTCGGCATGTTTCCCAACCATGGTGGCGATTCGCTCGCGACAATCACGGCTAGCACGGCTCCAGGTTACCTTCGGATTACCGGTTTTGATATGCAGCAGCTCGCGCAGCACGACGCCCCGAAAACGTGAGGTGAGGCGCACGATGGCTCCAGGCTCGGGAGCAACGTTCCAACCGATGGCCAGTTGAACCAGATGGAGGCGCTTGTGGTGGCAAGGTGAACTCGGCCGCTCGCGCACGAAAGGTCGAGGGGGCCGCCGAGCATACCGCCAAGCCGCACCGGGCGGGACGGTGCGCTGCTTGGCATTCTTCTCATCGGTTGTGCGCTCGATATCCTCGCGCCCAGCATCCGGCAGTGGCACGAGTACAGGCACGGAACCAGAAATCCGATCGTCGCTGAACGTGCAGTTGGGCTCGGGAGCTTCGTTAATGGCACATGCAATTCGCATGCGGGTAAGCGTCTCTGCGCGTCCAAACCAGGTCAAACGTTCGACACAAGCTTCGAGCACCTCCACCAACCTCTGGTCGCTCCATGCGTCGTCCTCGATGAACCACCAGATGGGTTCATCCCGCGGGAAGCACCAATAGTTGTCTTGAACCAGGCTAGTGCTATAGGCGCGTAGCCCTGGATCGCAGACGTGTTGCCAGGGAGACTTGGGGGAACCAAGGACCTTCTCAATTCTGTGTTTCGCCTCTTTTGCCTGATTATCCTTTACGGTCACCGTCCAGATATTCGGTAGCCCGTTGTTGATGTCCTTTTTGCTCGTCTTCCTGAGGCTTACGCCCTTTCCCTTGATCTCATGCTGGTCCTTGGTGTCGTCGGCATTGGATGAGCGCTCGAACTCGGCGACCCACTTCCACGCTGGCGGGTCCATATTAATCTCTGTCGGCTGATACTGCCTCAAGGAGACACCTCTCCTTGCCGATGGCGGGAGCCAGAACGCATAGCTGCTCCTGCAGAGCGCGCGCTGAAGAGACTCGAGCTCTTCGAGGTCTTCAGGGCGCTCCGGATCCTTACCCACCTCACGAGCCCACTGGTACCAGCGGGCCGTTACCGCTCGGACCAGGCGCCATGGGCTCGGCGGCCATTCCCCGTGCGGATCGTCGTACGGGTTTACGCGCCACGGCGTAGCATGGAAGCGGCCGAGGGGGAACTCCTGCCTGAGTACGACACGCATCATTCGACGCCCTCATCCTCAGCGTCGTCGTTGTCCTCATCCACATCGCTACTGGTGTCGTTACCCTCGCGGTAGAGCTCCTCCCGCGGCCAGAAGACGTCGGTGATAGGTTGCTCGCTGAAGCCGGCGTCCTTAATCGCATCCTGGATGTTCACAGCCAGTACAATGTCCTCGCCCCCGCTTTGGAGCGCGACGCAACGCAGATGGCAGCCCGAGCGGTACCGGAACGGCGACTCAACAAGTTTCTGAACCTTCCAGAGTGCCAGCGCCACAATCAGCTCCTGCTGCTTATCCGACAGCCCGATTTGCTTGTTGCCCTTATTGCGACCAAAGGAGCGAATAAGACCCATGTCCATAACGAAGGTGGCCCGGATCGACTCTGCGGTGGCGTCGTCCACGGCGAAAATCGGCTGTCCAGATGTGGTCTTGCCGAGCCTGTCAAACTTGACGCCCGAGCGATCTACACGTCCCGCGCCGAAGGCCTCGAGGTGGGCCGTGAGCGCCCGCGGGATCTTAATCTGCCACTTGGGGAAGAGCACTCCATGGACCAACGAATTGGGATCCAAATCGAAGATCGTCTTAAAGACCTTCCACCACTGGCTGGCAGGCGGATGTGCCTTCTTACCCTTCGGGAGGACGATCCCGAACCTTGAGATAAGAACCTCGTCAAACCTATCGCCCGACTTCTTGTTCTCCTCGATGGGGTATCCCTCTAGGAAGTAAGTCGACGCGATTCTGTGGCCTTCTGTGAAACTCGTGACAACGACCTCGCGAGCCTCCATCGGCTCGCTTCCCACATTTGTATTGGTAACACAGCGGATGAAGGGGAGCCCGTCCAACTCTTCAACAAGATCGTAGTCGTGGGCACCACGCATACAAACCGACTCGAGGTGATTGGCCATGCTCGCCGCACTGTCCACGATGCAGACGTGCTCGATAGTGCCGTCCTTGCGCGGCGCTTTGTAGATGACGTGTCCGATCTCTGGGAAGCCCGCCGGCTGAAAGCGGTCACCCGCAACGGGCTCAAGCGTGGCTGTCAGGATCAACGGAGAGGGGCCCTTTAGGACCTCAGCGGGGATGAGCGTCTTGGACATGGTCGTCTCCTTGTGGCCGACGCCTTGGGCGTAGCCAGCGTTCGAAAAGAATTATGCGCTCGCGGCGCGAAAGGGGGAAGAGGAGGGCCGCGACGAGGCGGGCCGCATCGTGGGTTCGCCAGCTCGCGTCAAAGGTGGCGAGATGGGCACCCGCCATCGCGAACCGGCTCGCGGCGAACCGCAACGCGGCGTCCAGGTTGCCGGAGTGCAAGAGCGTGACGAGAGCTCGCGCCGCCTCAGGCCTGCGGGCGCCGCGCTCCTCGCTGAGAAGGTCATCGGGCGAGAGACCCTTGACGACAAGGCGGCGCCGGTCGACGAGTGGTTGCATGAGCCCGACGAGGACCAGTTCACCGTTGGGACTCAGCGATGCTGGAGTTGGAGCTGCAGCTGGAACGGCCAACGCACGGACAGCGTCCGGTACATGCGTCGTCCAATCGAAGAGCGCAAGGCGAGAGAGCCAGGCAGAGAGAAGAGGCTCGTCGATATCGCCAACAAGCCAGCGGTCCATGTGTTCCGCCGATGCTGGAAGCAACGAGCAACTGCGCCAGAACTTACCGAAGGGGCGGTCCAACTTCGATTCTTCCAGGAGTCTGCGTGAGAGCACAGCGCCAAGGACGCGGGACAGCTCACCCGGCCCCCAAACCCAGCGAGCGGGTGCAACCTTCGTGTGCTCGAAGCGGCGGGGAAGCACGCGCCCATCGACCTTGCCGTCCAACGTCCAGGACACCCCGAAGCGGAAAGCTGTGAAAGGCAACGCTTTCGGGAAGCACGACACAAGCGCCAAGGCGAGCCGGGCCTCGGTACCGGGAGCCTCACTGGCGAACAACGAGGAGAGCCACTCGACGGGAAGGGGCTTCCATTGCACCCGCTTCTCGCGGAACCCGCGGCTGTGATCAATGCGGTCCAACGCGGAGACCACCGCGTCCAGTAGTGCAATGCCCGCCTCGGGGCGATCAGGCGCAACGGCCAGGTCGAGGAGCGCGGACTCGATAGGACCCCGCAACCCCGCGAACCGCTTGTCATCTCGAGGGAAACCACGGTGCTCGATCAGATTGGTAATACGCTCCAGAACTTTCGAAAGCGCAGTGGCAGTGGGCGAATGCGTACTCGGAGTTGCTACCGTGCCATGAAACCGAGGCTCCACGTAGTCCTGGGCGGTCGTCCATCCAAGGACGAATCGGCGGAACTCCACGACCCCTGCATCGACACCACGTCCGATGACAGCGCTAGCAAATGCCGCAGGCGTCTCCACTGTGATGCCCGCAAGTTCAGCACGCCCCCTTCGAAAAAGCGTAACCACCTCTGAGGCTGCCATCGGGCGTTCCCAAAGAGGCGCCCACAGCTCGGCAGAGTCGCGCTTTTTCTCCCCACTCCTTTTAGGTGCAGCAGCCTTGGTGACAAACGGGAAAGCACCAGAGGAACGGGCTCTCGCGCCAAGTCGACGGGATGGACTCCCGGCAAGGAAAGGGATGCCCTCACATGCTAAAACCATCAGCCAAGGAGAAATTAATCCCTCGCGGAAGGGGCTCTGCCCATTGTTGTAGATCTTGTTCGCGTCACAGAACCACGTCGCAGCGTTCAGGCCCTTTTCCAACCAGGAGAGCGGAGCGCCCTGGAGGAGAGCCTTGAGCTCGGCCCTCTTTTTAGTTGTTTCCGCGTGGAACTTCTCAGCCTCACGCTTCTCGCGTTTCTGTTTCCTTTCTGGCGTTTCATTCTTGCCCTGTTTAGAGGGCTTGGGCGGTGCCAAGAGGTCCATAGCACGTCCCCATCCCTTGGCGAAGTCACGTTGCCCTATCTTCCCTGCCTTGCCCAAGATCGGATTCATCGAGCGGCCAGCGCCGTGCACAACGACGTGAGCCGTAAACCTTTCGAGCAGTTCTTCCGCTGCGGTCCCCTGCCAGAGTGCGAAGGGGACTCCACTCGTTGCACTGGTCTTCGGCTTCTGGGCCAAGTCGCTACTCCTTTTCTGTGCATCCGCCCATTCACGGACATACGGGGTCCACAAGCGTTCGCTCGCGATTCGCACGAGTTCATCGAGTAGGTCATCGAGCATGGGCGGACCCCCAACTACCTGCAGCACCTCGTCGCGCCACGCGATGCGCGTTTCGGGCCACCTCCGACTGAGCACGCGCAGTAGCCCGAGGGAAGCGAGGTAGTTGCCGAGGTTATCGGGCGACAAACCGGGAATTGGGATGGCAGTCAAGCGCTCAGCCACGTGACACCTCGCTCGGCTTGAGGCTTGCGCTCGGCTCGTCGCTCGCGCGCCAGTCGGCAACGCGGACGAGGGCTTCCAAGTATGCCAGCGCGAACGGTCCCAGGTTGCGCGGCTCTGACTCAGGTACAACGCCAGCGTTACCCAGCTCCTCCGGACGCCACGGACCAAGCAGGTCAGCCACCAGCCCCGTCCAGCCGTGGCCGGTCAGGACAAACCCGTCGCCGTCCCAGTATCCGTCGGCTCCATCCTTCGCGATCGAAAGGTCGAGGGGCCAGTCTTCGCCACCAAGGGAGATCGACGCCGGAATACTCCGCACGCCGAATGCGTCATCGCCGTCGGCGGTGGTAGACCGCAGCACGGTGCGCGCCTTGCCGTGATGAGTCGCCGCCAGATAGACCGCGAGGGCGGGGTAGGGCTTCTCGTCGCTATTGGAGTATTTGTGCCACATCGCAAGGGCCGAGGCAACCTCGTGGCGCAGGCCAGGCCTAAACCCGGCGTGACCTGCCCAGCGCACTCCTTTAAGCTCACGCAACCGGTCCAGGGAATCCTGATCTAGCTTGTCGTCGATCGCCCAGCGAAGTCGGGTCACTTGCTCACAGCCACGTTGGCGGGATTTGTTGGGGAGCCGCAGGGCGTTGGGGCGCAGCTTCGCGACCTTCTCCACAACTGCCTGGACCCCATCTCCCACCATGTCAACAGCCACCAAACGCGGGGTCTTGGCAAGCGGCACGTCGGGAATACCCGATCGGTCTGGCAGCCTCTTCTGCCATTGTGGGTGCGCTTTCCCTAGATCGTGGAGGGCGGCAGCCTCGACGACTGCCCTCCGAAATTGTTCCGGGAGGCCCAGGCGCTCGCAGAGGAGGGTGGCCTGGTAGCGGGCGTCCTTAAGGTGGTCTTTGAGTCTTGACCAGTATCCGACCTCGGTCCGAGGATCATCTCTCAAGGTCTCGCCTCGCCCAGCCCGAGGTACTTCGGCAAGTACGCTCGACTTCACGCCGGTCCAGCCTTCAGTCGGGTCGTAGCCACCCACCTCGCGCTTCAGCATGACAAGCATTCCCGGCCTTATGTCCCCTTGGCTCACGCGGTCCCAGCGACCATCTTCATCATTCCAGATCCACGCCGCACTCTTGCCATTCTTCAGCAGATCCTGCAACCTGGAGAATGAGACGGAGCAGCCCTCCCTGCCTGGGACCAGCAACGGACCGTCGAGAGAGTCGTCACAGGGCGGCTGCTTGCCCGACCAGTCACGCCAGACCACAGTCACATCGAGGTCAGGATCCGTCCCGCGGACGAAGGCACTGACATCAGTGAAACCACCGTGGACATCGCGTTCCGTAGAGAAGAGCCCGTGAACGTCCAGTGCCCGGGGCAGTGGGCTCGGCTTCGGCTGAAGCGCAGCAGACATATCTTTCTGCCTCAAGGTATTCAAGGTGTCGATCGCTACAGGGAACGGCTTCTCCAGCGACAGTGGAGCGAACACGTCCACCAGCCGTTTAGCGAGTAAGATGTCACTCATTTCGTAGGGCCCCATGCCCCCAACGGTCTTCTTGCCGCTCTCCCTGGGGATCTCCCACACGTACGCCCGTGCATCGGGGTCTTCCCCCCTGCGGTTCAAGCGGCCCAAGCGTTGAAGCATGGAAGGCCACGGTGACAACTCCGTCCACAGCCTGTGCGCCGAGATATCAACACCAGCCTCGACAACCTGGGTGCTCACGCAGATGAGCCCTGGATCGCTCTCTGACAACCTCCCTGTCTTGCGGTTTGCCTCAAACATGAGAAGCTTCTGCTCGTGTCGCTCCCGATCCTCGCCCCGAAAACGGGAATGCAAAAGAACCTTGTGATCCACCGCCAGTGTGCGGAACACCTCGCGAGCCATTTTCACAGTGTTGCAGATGACTAGAGAAAGCTTACCCGCCCGGTGCTTCTCCACAACCGCCATTGCGAGCGCCGCCGATACCTTCAATCTACCATCCTTCTTGGAACCGTGATTCTTTTCGGGCTGCCACCACTCGACCGGACGCCTCGCTGTCCGCCACCAATCGAGGGAGGGATCATTTTCGAGGGTTGCCTTCAGCGCCCTCTCGAACGCAACCTGTTTTGCCGACGGTTCATCGAGTCCATCGCTTTTGCGATCGGTGGTACCCAAAAACGAATTGCCAACAGTAGCGCTCATCCACGTGGTCAAGCAGGGTTTCAAAACACGGAAACGCTTCCGCCGCATCCAATCAAGCTGCGCCGTGGTCCACAACCCCGGCCCCATGAGCTGGACTTCGTCGATAAGCCAACGGCAGTCATGATTGAGAAGCCCAAAGTGCACCGGCCACAGGAAACGCTTCATCCCGTAGCCGCGATTCAGGGCACGAGAAAGAAGCTGGTCCTGTGTGCCCACGAGGACCCAGGCCTGGTCGGGCTGGCCAGCCCACTCTTCATCGACGACACCGCCCATGAGCTGATGGACGACAATATCGCAGGTTCCGGCACTGCGCAGCGCAGCGAAGTAGCCTCTCAGACGCTCAACTGTCTGCGTAACAAGGCTGCGCATCGGCAGGCAAACCACAAGGTGGAGAGGCTCTTGAATATCGGGGTTCAGGCGCCGCCACGCCCAGGCAAGAACCACCTCCGTCTTACCGAGACCCGTCGGAACAGGAAGCACATCGGGCAAACCGTCGACCGCTACCTTCAGCTGCCAGTCGTATGGGCAAAGCCCCCCGGTTGCGGTCTTGAAAAAATCGATGAAGCTCCCATCTAGGGGATCAGTCTGTTTCACACTCCCCCCTTAGATAGATATGAACCAGAGCATGGTCAAGGCTTCTAATCCCATAGATTCCTCTGCTAGCAGACCGAGCCATTCAACAACAAACCTACAAAAAACCTACAGACCCGCATAAATCCCCAACCTCCTCCTATCCGAGTCTGCCTATTTCCTTCTATCAATTGGGTTGGATTCATGGAAGGGGTTCGGAAAGAAACGCTTGTGCGACCAGGATATGAAAAGCTTGGAGATATAGGAAGCAAAAATGTGCTTCATCATGTGCTTCATAGGGCCTGAACTCTTGTTTCCTTTTTTCCCAGTGGGATGTGGGCACTCCAGGATCACCTTGTGGCGGATGAACTTTCATAATGGGGTTTTCTGGCTAAGGTCTAGCTATTCCTTGTTTTAATATCCCCCTAAGTTTTTGTTTTGTCTGACTCCCCCACCCCACCCAGTTGCTCCCTGGTTTTCTATTTGTTCTACCCTTTTCATCCTTCTTTACCTGAACTCCATCTGCATCATGGCCCACAGGATTCTTTTCAGCCCCTTTTGTCTTCTCTTCTTTGCGGTCCTGTTCTCCTTCCACATTGTGGGGATCAAGGTCTTCACATCAGGGGATTTTGAAAGCGAACCTGGCTCAGGATATTTGTTCGATGATGTTCACTTTGAAACCGGGGGGAGATCTTGGTGGGAAGATTCTGGCATCGAAAGGCTTGCTCAGCATGACTGGGCTTTGGGAAGGAAGGGAAAGATGGCGAGGAGGAAGCTTCAAATCCCTGGTTTCACAAGGATTCGCTCTTTTTTGGCTTTGGAAAGATTGGGATTTCATCCATGGGGAAAGAGGGATAAATGCCCATGAGAAGGGATTCTTTGACTTGGGATCCTTGTAGGAAAAAGCACTGGGCGGTGTAATGCAATTCGTTTCACTCAAGGGGAGGGAAAAAGGCGAAGTTTTTTAATGAAGGATTTGACCATGCCCGAAAAAGAAGGAAAAAAAATGAATGAAGGGGCGGATGAAAGCTTGGGGAGCAAACATTTTGGCCCGGATGGCTGTCTTGTGAAGGTTGAAGAAGGCGAGGAAGAGAAGAAAACGAAGTCTGGCCTCAACTGGACGGACATCATGAGGGAAATGCGGGAGGAGGAGGATAAAAAGTTTTATACGCACACCCTGCTCCCTGTCATTCTCGGGTTCTTGTTTTTTTTATTTTTGTTCTTCAGGGTTCTGCGTTTCGTTTTTTCATGAAAAGCAAGGAGTCGGCGGGCTCTTCTTTTTATGAAGGATCTTGCTTCTATCTCTATTGGCGATGAGAAGGGGCTGGGTGATTTAGATGTCTGCTTCGTAGTTTTTTTTGACAGGCAAGGCTTTCGTTTGAGGTTTATCGGTTCGGGCTTATGGGGGGAAGTCTGTGTCTGTCCCTTTTCTTGTTTTTGTATTGGATTAGCTGAGGGTGGAACTTCTTAAAAGATTGGGGGGATGTCGTTTTTCAAGTCTGGGTTCCCAATCCTCCAGCTCTCCTCTAGCTCCTATGCATCCATGAGAAGTTTGACTTTGGGGCTTGTCACTTCTTCCAAGGCAGATTCAGCATGGGAATGAGGCTCTCCTCTTCTTCATGGCTAAGTTTTCCTTGGGTTTTCAAGGAGAGAAACAGGTTCTTCTCTTTTCAGAGCGAAACTTGCGGGGAGAGGTTCTGAATCCCTTAGCCCGAGGGAAAGAGGCTTCCAGATCCGTGGAGATCTAAGGCCTTTCGAGTGCCCTTCAAAACTCCAGGACTCCCCCACCGGGTAAAAACACGCGGCCGTGGGTTCCGGGAATGCGGGTGAGGAGGTAGGGGGCTTTGCGACCTTCGGGATCCAGCTTCATTGGGTGGCGACCCTGCTTGGCGCCTTCGATTTCGATTTCGGGGGGGGCGTTTTTGTTTGCTCTGGGGAGGAAAAGGATGGGGCGGCCTTTGGGGTCGCGGCCGAGGAGGGTGGCGGTCTTGGGGAAGCTGGGACTGGGGCTTCCTTGGATTTTGCAAAGGACGAGGGATCCTGTTCCTTGGTGCTGGCCGGAGGTTCCGGGGAGATCGATGGCGAGGAGGGGGATGAGTTCCTTGGCAGCTTTGGGGCCGAGGTAGGGGCCGGAGGCGTGGGGGTTGTGGGGGTCGGGGTCTTGGTTTTTGAGTTGGCGCCAGCTGTCGAGGACGAGATCTGTTCCTTGGTTTTGGAGCCAGGGGAGGAGGCGTTTTTGTTGGAGGGCGGGGAGGGCGGCGCCGTCGACGCAGCCATCGAGGTTCTGGACTTTGCCTTGGTATTCCCAGGCGATCCAGCCGGCGTTGAAGGCGCCGAGGGGGGGATGGTCGGGGAGGACTTGGTTGAGCCAGTGGCCGGCGAAGCGCATTTCTTCTTGCCAGGGGAAGCGGGCTCCTAGGGGCATGGCGCCGCTGAGGCCGAGGGCGAGGAGGACGAGGTAGGCGATGCGGTCGCGGAGGAATTTGGGGATGAAGACGAGGAGGCCTTCTTCGCTGGTCCATCGCTGGAGGAGGAGGCCGAGGCTGAGGAGGCTGGGGAGGAGGATGGGGACGAAGTAATAATCGCGGGGATACCAGCGTATGACGAGGTGCAGAAAGGCGAGAAGGAAGAAGGCGAGGAGGGTGGCGCTGGTGTTTTCTCCGGCGAAGGAAAGTTGTTGTTTGCGGCTGGGGAGGAGGCCGAGGCTGAGGAGGAGGGCGCCGAGGACGAGGGCTCCTAGGTTGGAGGCGCCGAGGAGAAAGGCGAGGAAGGCGAGGAAGAGGGGGAGGCCTTTTTGGCGGGTGGCGAGGGGGGCGAGGAGCCACCAGGCGAGGGCCATGGCGGGGAGGAGGCCGGCGATCAAGAAGGGGGATCCGAGGAGGAGGGGTCGGAAAAACCACCAGAGTTGGCTGATCCAGGCGCCCAAACTTGGGTGTCCCAGGATGAAGTTGGAGCGGAAGAGCCAGGGGAGGGCGAAGCCGCTGGGAGGGAGGGCGACGCCGAAAAGGAGGAGCATGCCTGCGAAGTAGACGAGGAGGGAGAGGCCGAGGTCGATCCAGTTGCTTCGGGTTGGGCGGGCGGGGAGGCCGAAGCGATCGGCGATGTTGGGCCAGAGGGCGAGGCCGAGGGGGAAGAGGAGGAGGTCGGTGCGGATCCAGGGGAGGAGGATGACGAGGAGGCGAAGACGCTTGCTCTTAGGATGGCTGTCCCCTTCGTGGGGGAAGGCGAGGTGCGCGAAAAGAAAGAGGGCGAAGAGGGCGAGGGAGCTTTCCTGGCCGTTCATGGCTTCGGCGAAGATGAGGCCTCGGGAGGCCATGAGGGCTCCCAGGAGGAGGGCGATTCTGGGACCAAAGAAGCGTTGAAGGAGAAGGATGGCGAGGAGGGTGCTGGCAGCAAAGAGGAGGGTGCCGAGCAGGAGGGCGAGGAGGGGAAGGGCGGAGGGGCCGAAGACTTTGACGAGGGCGGAGAGGACGAGGGTCCAGGCGATTTGAACGCCGGAGGCGCTGTGGCTGCCGTCGAAACTGAAGCCCTGGCCTTGGGCCAGGTTGCGGGCGACAACAAATTG
>JALSSW010000095.1 GCA_026984035.1 Planctomycetota bacterium | reverse complement strand
AGGGGAGACGTATCGATGGCATGGACTATCGGGGTTCGTGCAAGAGCATTTCCATGGGAGAGGAGCATGACACTCACCGTTACCTGCTCCTCCACAGAGATTGGCTGAATCCTTACAGCACTTTCCCTTTCCCAGACCCACGACAAAACTCAAATCTTCGAGAGCCATTTTGTAGGTTTTTGATCTTTGCTTTCGATGCCCCACTCCCCTTAACACTTGGGCTCCCAACCCAAAACCGATCCCAACCAACCCAAGGATAAAAACGATGGTTCTTTTGTTCATGGTTTCACCTTTATTGTTAAATCAATAATTCAATCCTTTAAGAACAATTTCTTGTCCCTCACTTATAAGAGGGGGGGGGGACAAAGTTTTTTACAAGAAGGCAATAATTCCCTGCTTTTTTGCTCGTCTTTTTTGAAAAACCCATAGTGGTGACCAATTTCCGAAGTAGCTGTCGGGCTTAGGACATCCCTCCATCCGTGGAGCATGGAAGGTCCAAAACTACTCTTATCCTGGCCACACCAGCCTTGAAATGGGCGCGAGGGAAGGGATTTACCTATCTTCTCAATTCAAGAAAGAAGATGCGTTTTTTTTAGGCTCTGTTTCCTCCTGCCTTCTCGCCCTAAAGCCCGAGGAATAGATACACACTTTCAGGAAGCCAATAACAGATCTTGCGGTGAGGGCAGGATTTTGGAGGCCTTGTATCGCAGAAGGCTCAACTTGTGCTCACCTATGCTTTCTAGAGAAGAAAATCGCTGACCACTTCCCCGTATTCAGTATGAGCGTTATCTCAAGTCGAAAAGTTACGTTGTTACTTGGACAGTATTAATGTCCTGCCGATAAGCTGCGGGCGCCGAAGGCGACCTTCAGCTTCATCGGTTGTTAGGCCTCCCGCCCCTTACGCCTCGTAGGTCAACCCAAACACCGTGTCCGTCAGCCAGCGCCGGAAGCCCTCATTGTCCATGAACTGCTTGAACAGCTCCGTGTCATCCTTCAACACGGCCGTCATCACCCGCGTCAGTGCCTTGTCGTGCTCGATGCGGGCGTTCTGCTTGTCCGAGTTCTGGCGCGCATTCGGGTAGGCCTTGTCGGCTGCGACCCGCTGAGGGATGTCTTCGGTGATTAGCTTGTGCACCCGATCGGCGTCGGACCAGGGGATGTTGCCGAACTGATCGTTGAAGACTTTGAGGATGTTCGAGAGCCGGTCGTGCTCGGGTTCGGGCTTGTGGCCGCCGCCGGTGGTCGTCACCGGCTCGATCTCGGCGTCGGTATCCGGAAGCAGAACCTTCACGGCCGCCTGCTTCTCCACCCGGTAGCTGTCCATGTCGATCGCCTCGAGGATGCCCTTCGATAAGTCCTCCTCAACGGGAGCCGGCAGCTTCGGCACGAGGAAGGTCAGGAAGATCGAGAGCTTCTCCCACTCGGCCTTGCTGTATGGAAGGACCTGTGACAGAAACCCATAGGCGCGCAGGAAGGCCTTCGCCTTGCCCTTGAAGTCCACTTGCCCGTCCTCGTCGAGACGCTCGCGGTAATCCTCGACGCAGGCGTCGAGGATGGGGTCAAGCCGGTCGCGGTCCGCCCCGCCCAGGTAAAGCGCCACGAGATCGTCCACCTGCGGAACCAGTTGCACATAAGGAGAGCTCATGATTCCGTCTTCGTGGACCAAGCCAACCCTGCTTGTACGTAGGTTCTCCAGGTCAATGAGCTTGAAGACGAGGTCTCCGCGGCGAAACAATTGGTAGGTGCCTTAATCTTTAGGAACCAAGCCCTCAGGGTCTTCTGGATCGTTATGGACAACTCCTCTCAAGGTAAGCGAGAGAACATTCGTCTCTGCTCCATCCGCGTTGACATGCTCCTTGTGCGGAAAGAGCCACTTGCCTCGATCGACCCGCCAATGCTCCGACACCTCCCCCAGCCACGGCACGCCGGAGTCCTTCATCGCGGGATAGGGCTCCAGGTCGGCAATCATGACTCGGCCTTCCCTTCATCATCACGAAACAAATCAATATAACGCTGGTACATGAACTTGCGGTTGCGCAAATGGCCGGTGATCTCATTCAGGATGCCGCTGCTGACAAACTTCCCAACCAGACTATTGGCAGCAGTATAGGTGGTGCGGATCAGGCTTTGGACTTCGTTTACGGAAACAATGGGGTGCTCGTAGAGATGTTCCAGCACGCGGTGCCCGTTCCCTGCGGCTCTACCGAAATTTTCCGTGATCGTCGCCCGATGCGTTTCTCGCAGCGTCAGGATGCGGCGAGCGGTTTCGGTCGCCTGCTTGCTGACATCGACCACGCCGCGCAGAAAAAAAGTTAGCCAGTCTTCCCAGGTTCCTCGGTCGCGTACCGACTGCAATTGCTCGTAGTACTCCTGCCGGTACTGCTTGAAGTAGTGCGAAAGATACAGAACCGGCTTGAGTAGAATCTCCTGTTCGCACAGCAAGAACGCAATCAGCAGGCGCCCGACGCGGCCATTCCCATCCAGGAACGGGTGAATGGTCTCGAATTGGGCATGGGCCAGACCAATGCGAATGAGCATGGGAAGCGGCGTGTCGGAATGCAGGAACTGTTCCAGTTCGCTCAAGTGCCGGGTGACCTCATGAGGCGGGGGCGGCACAAAGGTCGCTTCATTGAGGAGGCAGCCAGCCGGGCCGATCCAGTTCTGACTGGTGCGGAGCTCACCGGGAGTGAGATGCTGGCCCCGAACTCCCCGGAGCAGTTCGGCATGAATCTCACGAATCAGCCTAACGGAGACCGGCAGCTCTCTCAGTCGTTTCAATCCGAGGTTCATTGCCCTGACATAGTTCACGACCTCGCCAACGTCCTGGGGGCGATCGGGGGTAAGAATCCGGGCTTCGGCAGCGAGAACATCCTGCAAGGAGCTCTGGGTTCCTTCGATCTGACTCGACAACACCGCTTCCTTGCGGACATACATGAAGACGAACAGATCCGGGTGCGGCAAGGTCTGAATGGAGCCGTCCAGGCGACCCAAAGCGCGATCCGCCTGCGACAGCAGTACCTGAATTTCAGGGCTGATGATCACAGCCGGATCGGGTGGCAGCGGATTCGGAATAAACGCCCGGTAGCCCTCCGGCTGCTGGATATATCTGCCTGCTCTGATAGTGTTTTCACTCACTTTGGGTCGTGGTCCCCACACGGTTGTTATACCTGCAACATGGTTGCCATTTCGCTCCATGCCTGCGCCAGCCTATAACAAGGACAAGGTTCAGCTCCATATTAAAGGCTACCTTGAATATGGCGGCGAATCCAAGCCCTGTTAAAGTCAGCCTTGAACAAGTCAGGGAGCCCCCCCCCGATGATCTCGCCCAGCAGCCCCTCCGTCTCCTTCTCGAGCGCCAGGATGTCCGCCCGGATCTCTTCCAGAGTGCGCAGCGGCTGCGGCTTGTAGAAGTACCGGGTGAAGCTGATCTCGTAGCCGGTCTTCACGCTGTCGGGGACGTACCAGGCATCGGGGGCATGCGGCAGCACCTCGCGACGCAGGAAAGCCTCGATGCCGCCTTCCTCCAGCAGGGGGATCTGCTCGGTGTCACGCAGGTCCGGGTCGCGCTCGTACTCGACCACCGCGGGCTTGCCGCCGATCGTGGCCTCGAACAGGCCGCGGAGCGGATCGGCGGCAGTGCCCTTCTTGTGGATCTTCTTGATGACCGGCGGTGCATCCTCGGCACGCTCGTGGGTCGCTTTGAGCTTCTTGATTTCGGCAGCCTTGTAGGCGTGCTCGGGGTCGACGCCCGCCAGGCGCAGGGGCCGCTCGACGGTGACCTTCCAGTAGCCGAAGGCAGCATTGGGGAAGATCTTCGACTGCTCGGTCTCCTCGAAGGCGAGAAAGACGTCGCAG
Source organism: Planctomycetota bacterium (assembly GCA_026984035.1). Taxonomy (GTDB): domain Bacteria; phylum Planctomycetota; class UBA1135; order UBA1135; genus HyVt-539. The sequence continues at coordinate 52,782 of JALSSW010000095.1, read as the reverse complement.
ATGCGCTGGATGTCCTCGGCCGAGAGTTCGCAGTTCTTCTTGCCGAGGTTCTTGCGCAGGGGCTTGAACCACTGCGTCGCGTCAATGAGCTGCACCTGGCCCCGGCGGTGCTCGGGCTTGCGGTTCGTCAGCACCCAGATGTAGGTGGCGATGCTGGTGTTGTAGAACATGTTGAGCGGCAGGGCGACGATCGCTTCCAGCCAGTCGTTCTCGATGATCCAGCGGCGGATGTTGCTCTCGCCCTGGCCCGCGTTGCCGGTGAAGAGCGATGACCCGTTGTGCACCTCGGCGATGCGGCTGCCGAGCGGCGTGCCTCGCTTCATCTTCGAGAGCATGTTGGCCAGGAAGAGCATCTGGCCGTCGCTCGATCGGGTGACGAGCGAATATTCCTGGTCGCCCGCATGCTCGATCAAGAAGCGCGGGTCCTTGAGGCCCTGCTTGCCGCCCATTCGCTCCAGGTCACTCTTCCAGCTCTTGCCATAGGGCGGATTGGAGAGCATGAAGTCGAACTCACGCGAGGGGAACGCGTCGTGGTCGAGCGTCGAGTACTCGGGGCCGCCGACGATGTTGTCCGCCGCGTCGCCCTCGCCCTTGAGCAGAAGGTCGGCCTTGCAGATGGCCTAGGTCTCGGCGTTGATCTCCTGGCCGTAGAGGTGCGTGGCCACCTGCTTGCCCTCCGCTGCAGCGAGTTCCTGCAGCGTCTCCTCCGCGACGGTCAGCATGCAGCCCGTGCCGCAGGCGCCGTCATAGAGCAGGTAGGTGCCTGACTCGATCTCGGCGGCGGCGGGCAAGAAGATCAGCTTGGCCATGAGCTTCACGGCGTCGCGCGGCGTCCAGTGCTCGCCCCCCTCCTCGTTGTTCTCTTCGTTGAAGCGGCGGACCAGCTCCTCGAACACCGTGCCCATGCCGTGGTTGTCGAGGCCGGGCTGCTTCACCGAGCCGTCGCCGTTCAGTAAGGGGTTCGGGCTCAGGTTGATGTCCGGAGAGAGCAGCTTCTCGATCAGCGTGCCCAGCACATCGTTTTTGCTACTCAGGTGCGAATCGAGGTGGAGTGTTTCCAGGCGAACCTCGAGAGGAGGGCTGTCAGGAGGACTGATCCTAGGATGACCGAGAGGGAGGCTATGAGGCTCACTTCGCTCTTTCCGAGGAAGGCCAGGCGGAGTCCGTCGATGCAATACAGCAGGGGGTTCCAAAAGGCTGCGGGTTCAATCCAGTCGGGGTAACGGGAGACGGGGATGAAGACGGCGCCGAGGTAGGTGAAGGGGAGGATGATGAAGGTGGAGATGCGGGCGACGTCGTCGAACTTGGTTGCGAAAACTCCTGCGGTGACTCCTAGGAGGGAAAAGCCCAGGCAGGACATGCAGAGGATGAAGAGGGCGAGGAAGGGGTGCGCAGGGATGGGCCCCCCGAAGGGGAGGGTGACGGCCCAGGTCAGGATGCCGACGAGGGCGCCTCGGGTGACGGAGGCTGCGCTGTATGCGAGGGCGATCTCCAGGTCCGTCAGGGGAGACACCAATAGGTCGACCAGGTTGTTTTGGAATTTGCTGATCAGGATGGTGGAGGCTGAGTTGTTGAAGGCGTGCTGCATGGCGCCCATCATCGCAAGTCCGGGGACGAGGTATTGCATATAGCTGACCCCTGCTTGCACGTCCTGGAGGCGATCCCCGAGACCTCCGACGAAGATGACCAAGTAGAGACCTGCCGTCACCAAAGGGGTCACGACGGTCTGTACGACTACGATCATAAAACGCATGATCTCGCGGCGGACGAGGGTCCAAAAAGGAAAACCGAAGAGTGGGAGAACCCGATCCTTAGGCTTTGGAGAGAGTGGACTCATACGGGAAGCTCCCTTCCTTGCTGCTCTCCCCGGCCTCGGGTCAACTCGAGGAAAACATCTTCAAGATCGGGGCGTTTGACTTCGACATCGACGGGGGCGATCCCCAGGTCGGCGAGTCGACGCCAAAAGGCTTCGCGATCCTCCTTGCCTTTGGTTCTCAGCGCGAGGACATGGCCCCCTTCCAAAAGCTCCGCCGCGAACTCGCGGAGGCTCACTGGGATCTGTGGTAAGGGACGATCGAAGCGCAACCTCAGCTCACGATCGCTGTGACGCTTCAACAAGTCGCTGGTCTTTTCGAGGGCGAGAATCCGCCCCTGTCCCAAGATGCCGATGCGCTCACAACCATCCTCGGCTTCGTCCAGGTAGTGGGTCGTCAGCAGGATGGTGGTCCCTGCTGCGTGAATCTCCCGGATAAAGCCCCAAAACTCCCGCCGAAGCTCCACATCGACTCCGGCGGTCGGTTCATCGAGAATGACAACCGGGGGCTTGTGGACCAGGGCTTTGGCAACAAGGAGGCGGCGTTTCATCCCTCCGGAAAGCTCGTGCCCCAGCTTGTCGCGATGTTCCCAGAGGTAAAGACGATGGAGAAGTTCTTCGATCCAAGCACTCGCCTTGCGCACACCAAAAAGACCCGCCTGAACCTGGAGAGTTTTCCTGATCGACATCAAGCGATCCGTCGAAACCTCCTGGGGAACCACCCCAAGATTCCGCCGGCTCAGCCGAAATTCTCCCACGACATCGTAGCCCATGACCCGGGCGATCCCCGAGCTGGGCCGAGTCAGGCCCGCCAAAATATTGAGGGTTGTGCTCTTCCCTGCACCATTCGGTCCCAGAAGACCAAAAAACTCTCCCTGCGCAACCTCGAAAGAGATCCCTCGAAGGGCATGCACCTGGCCATACTTCTTGCCTAAACCTGTGACTTGAATGGCTGGAGTCATCCCTTTTCCACCGGCCCGTCTTCTCCCAAATCCCCCAAATCCAACTCCCCCTGCTGAAACTTCTCCCTTGGCTCCAACAGGAGATGCTGCACATGCCCGAGGATGGAGATCTGCAGGAGAGCGATCTCTTTTTCTGCCGGTTCTTCGTCGAGAATGGGCTCCCGATCCATGTCTGCGGCAGTCACACCATGGTCATCCCCCAAAAGGAGGCGCGCCGCATTGAGGCTCGCAAGCCAAGCACTCAGATGGGTCTCAGGAATTTCAAGATTAAAGGACAGAGTCAAAGGGTTGATCCCAAAATTCTTGAGATCCTCGCGGATGATCTCCACGCGATCCCCAAAAAGATGGAGTAGATCCGGGCGAGCGTACTTCTCCCAATCCTCCCGCAGCTCAGGAGCCTGTTGAAAAGCATTGGGAAAGAGGGCCTCACGGATATCCTCTTCCCGCCGATCCAGGATCTCAGGCAAGATCAAGAGACACTGGATATAAAAAGCAGGGAGGTTGTGAAGGGTTACATGCCCTTCGGGCTCTTTGGCAGCGTAAGGTTCCTCCACGAATTCAATCCCTTCCTGCCCCGACCCGCTCGATCGTCGTCCGGAGATGAAAAGATTGCAGCTTCCCCGCAAAGATCTCAGCCCGCTCCCGATCCCCGGTCCACACGATGGAACGCCCCTTGTTGTGCACCTCAAGCATGAGCTTTCGCGCTTTGGCAGTCGAATAGCCGAAAACCTTCTGAAGGACATCCACCACATAGCTCATCAACGAGATCGGATCGTCATGTACAATCACACTCCACGGCGGCGCGGTCTTGGTCCGCGTTACCTGTTCCGTCCTCGTTTCTTCTTGTGTCGCTCCCCGAAACATGCCCAAACATCCTGCCCTGAAAACTTCGTTCTAGCCCGCATTATCCAAGAAATCACATCTCCTTGGGATAAAAAAACCCGAGAGAAAAAACCCTTAACCTGCTTTCTTCCTGAGATTGTGCCCAGAAACGCAGGCCACAAAAACAGTGGGTTAGAAAACACTCCCGGGTAAGTACTTACCAAACACTTTTTCCAAGCGCTCGCAAACTTCCCCCACTGTAGCCAAAACCTCTACGGCATGGAGAATGTGGGGCATCAGGTTTTCATCTGTAGCAGCGACCTCCTGGACCTTGTCGAGAGCAGCTTCTACAGCCACAGCATCCCGCGAACGACGACACTCTTCCAGGTCCCTCAAGGTCTCCTCGCGCAACGAATCGTCGACCCTAAAGATTTCGACATCCTCTTCCTCCACCTCAAAACGATTGAGGCCGACGATCACCCGTTCGCCCTTCTCGATCTCCTTCTGCCAGCGCATGGCCGAACGATGGATCTCCTCCTGGTAGAAACCACTCTCGATCGCAGCCACCGCACCCCCGCGTTCGTCGATCTTGTGAATGAGGGCCAAAGCCTCTTCCTCTACAGCATTCGTCAAGGCTTCGACAAAGGGGGAACCTCCAAGCGGATCCACCACATCCGCGACTCCCGACTCGTGGGCAAGAATCTGCTGGGTCCTCAGGGCCGTCCGCGCCGAAAGCTCCGTAGGCAAACCTAGGGCCTCATCCATGGAGTTCGTATGAAGACTCTGGGTCCCCCCCAAAACGGCCGAAAGAGCCTGCACCGTAACCCGGGCGACATTGTTCATCGGTTGCTGACTCGTCAAAGTCGAACCAGCCGTTTGGGTATGGAAACGGAGCATCAAGGCCTTGCGATCCGTCACCGAGAAACGCTCTTTCATAAAGCGCGCCCACATCCGGCGGGCCGCCCGAAACTTGGCAATCTCCTCGAAAAAATCATTGTGCGCGTTGAAGAAAAAGGACAGCCTCCGCCCGAAAACATTGGGGTCCAGGCCCCTCTCCCGGGCCGCCTCGACATAGGCTAAACCGTTGGCCAGGGTGAAGGCCAACTCCTGCACTGCGGTCGAACCCGCCTCCCGAATGTGATATCCCGAAATCGAGATGGTGTTCCACTTGGGGACGTTCTCCGTCGCGTAGGCGAACACATCGGTGATGAGCCGCATCGAACCCTGCACCGGAAAACGGTAGGTCCCCCGAGCCGCGTATTCTTTGAGGATGTCATTTTGGATCGTTCCCGAAACTTGCTCTCCAGAGATCCCCCGCTTCTTGGCCACGGCTAGATAGAGCGCAAGAAGGATCGGCGCCGTCGCGTTGATCGTCATCGAGGTCGATACCTTGTCCAGCGGGATCTCCGCCAAGAGCCGTTCCATGTCCAGCAAGGAATTGATCGGGACACCCACCTTGCCCACCTCGGGCAGGGCCAAGGGATGGTCCGAGTCGTAGCCCATCTGTGTCGGGAGATCAAAGGCCACCGAAAGCCCGCTCTGCCCCTGCTCCAGCAAATACCGAAAACGCTTGTTGGTCTCCCGGGCCGAACCAAAACCCGAATACTGCCGCATCGTCCAAAAGCGGCTGCGATACATGGTCGGCTGCACCCCCCGCGTAAAAGGCGCCACCCCGGGCATCCCCTCGCCTTCGCCATAGCAAGGCTCCAACACAATCCCCGAAGGCGTCCGAAACACATCCCTCCGTTCTCCAAAACGCGCACGGGCCGGCCCATAGATCTGTGCCTTCCACTCCTCAAGGCTCATCTTCGAGAAGCCCTCCGCGCCCTCCGACCCCTTGCCCTTACCTTCCACGCCTTCCACCATCGCTCCATTTCTCCTGCCCGGGCCACCAGAGCCCGAGACCCCACATTCCACCCAAAGCGCCCAGATTTACAACATTCTGCCTTTCAAGTGCTCAAGTCTCCCGCAGAAAGAGCCGATGAGAAGGTCATGATGGAATCTGATGTAGAATTTCTCGACAGCAACCGTTTTGAATCCGAGTATTTCCATTCCAGTCCCCGCCGCACTCTCACCGACCAGGAAGTCGGCATGGAAGAAGGTGACCTCTGCCCGGTCTGTGAAAAAGCGCCCCTCTCCTTCCGTGAACTCAGGAGTCGTTCGGGTTTTCCGCGCTTGCAAGCCTGGTGCGACCATTGCGGATCGAGCGGCGTGCTCTAAGAGGCGAATCCCAGCGCCGGGCTTGCCCCCCAAGCCCCAGGCGAAGATACTCCTCTCCGCATGCGTATCCTCAGATCCCTCCATCCCCGCTATCTCTCCAACTCCTACCTTCTGATCGATTCCGAAAGTAGAGAAGCGGCACTCATAGACAGCGGGGCGCCCACCGAGCCCCTAGCCTCCCTCCTCGAGCAGGGCGAAGCAAAGTTGCGCTACATCCTCTGCACTCACCACCATCACGACCACATCGAACACAATCAGTTCTACAGCAATCGCTTTGGCGCCCCCATCCTCGCAGCCCACGAAGAAATCCCCCTGATGCCCAGAGCTTCCATGGTCCAAGGGCTAGGGGACAGAGACTGCCTGCCCCTGGGCACACTCAAGATCCAATGCTTGCTCATCCCAGGCCACACCCAAGGGCAAATGGCCTTTCTCGTCCAAGCCCCCGGAAGCGATCCCAGCACTCACGCCCTCTTCACTGGGGACACCCTCTTTCGTGGCAGTGTCGGGGGAACCATGGGCCCCGGACACACCCGATTCGAAGATCTCCAACACTCCATCATGAAAGTTCTGATGGCCCTCCCCCACAGCACCCCCATCCACCCAGGTCACACAGACCCAAGCACCCTCGCACACGAATGGGAACACAACCCCTTCATCCAACTCTGGCGCGGCCTTCGGCCCTCCGAAGAACGCCCCGCACAGGCCCTCGGGCGTCCCCTCACCCTCATGCTCCAAGCCGAGGACTACGATGGCGGAACCAAGTGCCAAGTCCGCTTCGAGGACGACGGAAGCCTCGCCATCGCCCCCGGATCGCGGGTGAAATTATTGAAAGAGTAAGGAATCCAAGAGGGCAAAGCCCAAAGACCCTGCCCCAAGCCCCATTCGCTCAGAAAATGGGACAGGGAGCAGGGAGGATACCTAGCTCATATTATCGACTCCCGATGGTTCCTTCGCCTCCATTCGAAAGAACATAACCACGCTGATTCACAACATCCCGCACCCACCATTGGTTTGCAAACTTACGACCAAGGAGGGAAATGTTGTTAGGAATCGAGATCGTTCCGAAGGCAAAACCGTAGTTCGTCGTCGTAACTCGAGTCACGATGGACTGCATGGTGGCATAAAGGGTACATCCCGGAGCTCCTGAAAGAGGGCGCGAAGTTCGTAAACCTTGGATCAAGTAGGCCACGGTCCGTGCCCGAGCATTAAAGAGATAGACACGGAATGAGCGTCCGACCTCGGGCACTCCACCATTGCTCAACACAGGAGCAAGCCGTCTCGCCGGCCGCCCAAGACTCATGACCAAGCCTTGGTTACGACCTATGTAACTAGCTGTGGCCGCACTCGGGTTCCTCGAGAAAATTCGCGTGGTGGTCGCATCTCTTCCATAACAAAAATCTTCGTAATGCGGCCGCGAGGACTTACTCGTATTGACCATTTCCACGATCAGGTTTCGCCCATTACGTAACCAGAGATAGGGCCTCTTGAAGGGGAAACAAACATCGAAAGACTTCGTTCCACCACCTCCGGTTCGATTCGGAAGATGCAGAATCCCATCAAAAACGAGACGACGTCCTCCCGAATAATTCGCCATAAAATTCCGGCCGATCGTGGCAGGGGTGCGCGTCGATTGCCCAAGATAAACCTGAAGCCTCTGGGTCTCTGCAGGACCTCCATAGCGCTCGTCCCGGCGAAGGCAAAGCTGGCTCCACCATTGAGATCCTCCGATTTCCGAGCCGAGGAAGATCTGTTGGTAGCGCATCCGCATGGCATGCGGATAGGTGTTTGTACCCTGGCCCATCTTTGTCCGATACGCCTTTGGCAAAATATTGTGATAGGCGGGAATGGTCCGAGAGCCTGGGCAGCCTCGGCCAAAGCGCACATAGCGTCCGGGGACCGTAGGATTTCCCGTGGATAGCGAACAGGCCCAACCAAAGGCTTGCCGAGTCAAGCCTGGTGCAAGAGAAACAAGCTTGACCTCGATCATCAAAGTCTCATTGCGGGTAGCCGTGTAGCGAATAAACTCCTCCGTGTTCAAGCCGGTATTGGAGTTGACCAGGACCGTTGGGCCCCGTTTCAAGCTAAGGTCTAAATTGGACCAACTCGTGGAATTAACATTTTGCCGATTCCAGGCAATGGCGCATTGAAGCTTTTGTCCGGTACGAACGAAAACCTTCCGACTGTAGGTGCGGATCGCTCCACCCAAAACACCTCGACCATGCCTTGCAGCCGCGCGAGCAATATCCCGAGCACCATCGTTTTTGAGATAGCCTGCGCCAGGACCCAGAACCTTGATGGTGCTTCCCGTTCCGGGGCTGGCAAAGGTCGATGCCAACATCACTGCACGGGTCTCATCTGCCCGAAGCGAACGATTGATCCCACGGATCTGGGTCACCGCTCCGCAAACTTGGGGAGAAGCCATGGATGTTCCCGATGCAACCCAATCGACGTTTTCGTTATCACGACGAGCCATGTTTGTAGAAACGCCGTTGGCAGCAATATTGGGGAAATAGCGACCCCCCTGCATCCCACGAGAGGAAAAGCCAGCCAAAGTTTTAGAGTTTTCTCTCACAGCAGCGACAGAGAGGCCATTGATATTGGCATGGCTATTAAGGACGTTGGAACCATAGTTCCCAGCGGCGGTGCAGTTCACGATGTCGGCATTAAGCGCAAGGCTATCCATGGCCTTTTGCTCCACTGACAAAGGATTCGAACTTCCGCTGTAGGAAAGGTTCGTAGCAACAATTCGGCAAGCTGCAGCGTCCGCCGCCACCTTGTTATATGCCGCGGCCATGGTCGAGAGGCTGGAACTACCATTGGAATAGTCCGCAATCGAATAACCCGCAATCCTTGCGTCAAAGGCATGACCATTGTCCGCCGTGGAAGTCCGCCAATGCCAACCCGCGGCAATGGAGGTAACACCTGTTCCATGGCCATGAATATCGTCAAAGGGCTGACGCCCGATTTTCCGAGCAACACAAAGGCGACTTTGGCCGGTATTCCCGCGCCTTGACAACATCACATGGATGCGCCCGGTGCCGTGCATATTGTTATCAATACCGGTGTCGATGATCGCTAGACCAACATTGCTCCCGGTGTAACCCTGCGCTTGCAAGGCGTCCGCGTTGTGGTTATTCGCGTTTGTCGCGGTCTTGATCTGGGGAGTCGCCACTTCATCAGGTTGTAACCATGCGACATTGGGAAATCGCCGCAAAGCATCGAGATGCTTGGGGGCGATTTCAAAACAGCAGGCATTGACCAGCCAATACTGGAAAACAACTTTGCCACCCAAAGATCGCACCTCCTCGACAAAGTTCTTTTGGTGCGCCTTCATCTTGGCTTCCAACCCGGCGACAATACGAGAAATCTTTTTGGGGTCTCGCTTTCCCCACATTTCGGTCCGGTACTCTTTCAGAGAAAATGGGCGTTTCTTGAAATGAGCAATCCAACGTTCAGTCCCGGGAAGCGTCCCCAAAATGCCATGCTTCTTTGGGAAAACAGAATTTTGAACCGGTGCGGAAACGGTAGCTTTACTTTCAAAGGGCTTGTCGGAAACCGCTTGAGGGGGAACAGACCCTGGGGGAAATCCTTGGGCAGACAAGGCCGCTGAGAGAGCCAGCAAGGAAAGAAAGGAAGAGGATTTAAGCATAAAAATGCCTCCTTGGAATTTATGAGAGACGAGAAAATAGAAAGCCCCTCATCCTCTTGAATCCCTGGAACCAACCTGGACTCAAATTGAAAACGCAAGACTGATAGCCCCATTCCCCCATGGCAAAGACGCTCCGAAAGGTGCGTTCATGGAAAAACAGGAGCGAGGTTTCAAGAATCCAGACCAGGTATCAAGAAGACTTCGGACTGGAAGAAGAGCATAGGGAGATCAGTATTTTTTGCAATCCAAGCAATTAAAACCTGGGACCTGTGTAACTTCTCACCGAAGAGGGAAGTTCTCCCTCCCCCCCAAAGAGAAACAAAGGAAAAGGTTCACTGCCCCCCCGGTGCGGTTGTTTGCTTCTGTTTTGGGTCCTCCCAGATCCGCCTCACCCGATTCGGGACCACTCTGCTGCATCAAGAGCGTAGTAGCTGAGAATGGCGTCGGCACCCGCGCGTTTGCAGGAGAGAAGGGCTTCGAGAACGCAGGGTTTTTCGTCGATCCAGCCGTTTTGGGCGGCGGCTTTGAGCATGGCGTATTCGCCGCTGACATGGTAGACGAAAGTGGGGCGTGCGAAGCGCTGCTTTACGAGGCGGAGGATGTCGAGGTAGGGGAGGCCGGGTTTGACCATCACCATGTCGGCGCCTTCGGCGAGATCAAGAGCGACTTCGGTGAGAGCTTCTTCCGCGTTGGAGGGGTCCATCTGGTAGGTGTATTTATCGGCTTTGCCAAGCTTGGCAGCGGAGCCGACGGCATCGCGGAAGGGGCCATAGAAAGCGGAAGCGTATTTGGCAGAATAGGCAAGAATGCTGGTTTGGGACTGCTTGTTGGCGTCCAGGTGGCTGCGAATCGCACCGATCCTTCCATCCATCATATCGGAGGGGGCGACAATGTCGGCACCCGCGCGGGAATGACAGAGAGCCTGCTCCTTGAGGACCTGGACTGTCTCGTCATTTTGAACATAGCCTTCACGGTCGATGATGCCGTCCTGTCCGCTGCTGGTGTAAGGATCCAGGGCAACATCGGTGATGACACCCAGCTCCGGAAACTCAGTTTTCAGACGAAGGACTGCTCGGGGCGCGATCCCTTCCGGGTTCCAGGCTTCCGAAGCATCCTCGCTCTTTTTACGATCGGGAACGACAGGAAAGATGGCCAGCGCGGGGACACCCAATGCGAGGCATCGTTCCCCGACCCGGCAGAGGTCGTCGAGATCGAGACGCCGCTGGCCGGGCATAGAAGGAATGTCCTGGGACTTGCCTTCTTCGAGGACAAAGACAGGGTAGATCAGGTCGGAGGGAAGGAGCTGATGTTCCCGGACAAGAGCGCGGGAAAAGGCTTTCCGGCGCAGGCGGCGGGCTCGAAACGAGGGAAAGCGTCCGTAGACAGTCATCCATCCACCTCCATGTCAATCTCGACAATCTCGGGAAAACGCGTCTGGATGGCGCGCTCCAACTCGTTGATCGTTCGCCCCACGATACGAATCATCCGCGCCGAACAGGCAAAGAGTACCTCCTCTTTGGAGGGGCTCTGCTCCAACTCCTTCGTATCATGGCGCAAGGCAGCCCGATCGATCAAAGCTGAAGGGTTGAATTCGATCTCGACAGAGAGTCGCACCCGGTCGGGACCCAGGACAACCGTCTTCAAGGAAGCGATTTTTTGAACTTCGGGGCGGCTTGCCAAGAAGGCCCGAAGCTCGGATTCTTCAGCAGGGAGGACAGCTTTGCCCAGGAGAAGGCGTCCGTTGAGCTTGGAGAGAAAGAGGGCCATGATCCCCAGCAACACTCCGATCACGATTGATACCAGAGAATCAAACCATGCCCAACCCAGGTAGGAAGAAGCTGCGAGCCCCAGGAAAGCCAAGAGGATCCCAAGCACTGCCACGGAGTCTTCAAACAGGACGCCAAGGCTCGTGGGGTCGTCCGCATCCTTCCAAATACTTTTCCAGGGACGCCCTTCCCGTTGCTTATTCACCTCTTTGACGGCCAAAAGCCAAGAACTCCCCTCAAGGAGCAACGCGAAAAGAAGGATTATGGCTGCGACCCCGCTATGCCCCCCTTCGCCTGCTTCCAAAAAGAGGCTGTGGACACCGTGGTAAGTCGTCACTCCGAATCCAATAAAGAAAACCCCCATGGCCGAAATCAGGTTCCAGAGGTATCGAGCGTTGCTTGTTCCATAGTTGTAGGAAGCCGAAGGGCCCCGCTTCCCCTGCCGAATCCCCACCATCAGCAGGGCCTGGTTGGCCGTGTCCGCCAGCGAATGAATGGATTCGGCCATCATCGAGGGGCTGCCCGACAGTAACCAGCCAATGAACTTGGCGATGGTGATCGCCCCGTTTGCAAAGATGGCAACAAAAACCACCTTGGTTGTGCCTTCCGCGCTCACCCATTCCCTCCCAGCTTTCGTGCATGCATATGTAGATCCTGCCCCAGCCGGAGTGCCCCCACCAAGCGGGCCGGCCAGAGAAAATTGCTCACAAAATAAGGAAGCCGGCGCTTGGTTAAAAAAGCGACATAAGCCTCCTGGGCCTTGTCGTCAAAGGACTCACCCTCGATGCCGCACCAACGCCGTAGCGTATCCTCCCTACCCAAGCGACGCATCAGGTCATAGATCAAACGAGGGTCTCTTCGGTCCGACCATGTTTGGTAGCCCAGGACCTTGAAACCCTGGCGCGCCAGCAGGAGCTTGAGAGAGCGGGGCGAAAACAGATTCAGGTGTTCGGGGGTCACTCCATAACTCCAACAAGCCCCAAAGAGTCTGGCCTTGAGACAGGCATGATTGGGCTGGGCCGTATAAAAGACAGCTCCTGGACGCAGGAGCCGATGCACGATCCCTGCCACCCTGTCCGGATGACGGAGATGTTCAAAGGTGTGATGCATCAACACCGCGTCAAAGCTCTCCTCCTCCAAACCTTCCTGCACAAAGGCTCCTTCCTCGAGGCTCGTCACCCGGATATCGAGCCCCAACTCCTCCCTTCCATATTCGGCGGCGGGAACACAGAGCTCCGTGCCCACAGCCTCCCACCCCCTCTCCGATGCCGCCACAAGCGAGGTCCCCATCGAACAGCCCACATCCAGGATGCGCCCCGGCCGCACAGATCTCTCGAGCCTTTCCAGGATCTTGTGAAAGCGCTTCAGGTTTTTCTCGTGCTCTTGGTAGGCATCAAAGGCGTGCTGGCGGCTTTCGCTGTAGAACCCATCAAGCTCCACGGGGGAAGGGGGGTCAGCCATGCGCTGGAATCCGCACTCCCGACACTCCTCGTACCGGTGCTCCCACATCGAAAACAGGGGAGCGAAGCTCCTTCCGCCACAAGCAGGACAGTCCAGGGACGCCCCTTCCTCCCTCACCGCCCCCGCCCCTTTTCTTGGGGTATCGCTCGCTCGGCCCGTAACCATTCGAGAAAACGCTCCATGTCCGCGGGAACTGGGGCTTCAAAGCTCATCTTCTTCCCACTGGCCGGATGCACAAACTCCAGCCGATGAGCGTGCAAGGCCTGCCGTTTGGGCACCGGCGCATCCTCAGGAACCCGAATCCCCTGCACCTTGCGCGAGCGATACACCCGGTCCCCTACGATCGAGTGATGCACCGAATCCAGATGCACACGAATCTGGTGCGTTCGCCCCGTCTTGGGACGGCACAGTAAAAAGGCAAATTCCCGAAACCGCTCTTTGACCTCATAGTAGGTCTCGGCCTTCCGCCCTCCCAAAGGTGCGACACGAATCCGCTCGGGCCTCTTGGGATCGCGCTGGAGAGGAACCGTGATCCAGTCGGAGAAGAAGCGAGGAGCCCCAAACACAATGGCCAGATATTCCTTTTGCACCACACGATCATGAAACTGTTTTTGCAAGGCCGCCATCGCCGGAAGTGTCTTGGCCAGGACCATGACCCCTGAAGTCTCACGATCCAATCTGTGCACGATCCCCGGACGCGGCTCCCCGGGAGGCGAAGGCAGAAGAAGTCCGCAGTGCGCACAGGCCATATCCGAAACAGTCACGCGCCTGGCGCCGGCTCCAGGATGGCAAACGATTCCCGCCTCTTTGTCGATGACCAGGATCTCTTCATCCTCATAGATTGGGGTCAGGGGAGGGATGTCCTCCATGCGCTCAGGAGGCAGGGCGCTGGCCTCGTAGTAGGCAACGCGGACGAGGTCTCCCTTCCGCAGCCTCGTCGAAGGAGACAGCCCTTCTTGCCCCGCGATGTCGACCCTCCCTTCGCGGATCAGCTTTTGGAGCCATGCCCGGCTGGAATCTTCGAAGCGAAGGGCCAGGAAGCGATCCAAGCGGAGTCCGACCTCCTCGGATCGCGTTTCGATCTCGATGGCTCCTTCCCAATTCACCGATTCCCTGTCCTTTGGTTTGTCCGAGGTCACACTTCGCTCCTTGCCCAGGAACGCTATCAATCTGGGGACTCAGGGGCCAGCCCAATCAGACAGAGCTTGCGACTATAGCATTTTCGGTTACAGTTTGACTGCGGCCAAAGGCTCCATCACAGCGAATCATGGCGGAGTTCCGAAGCCCAAACCAAACCTGGGAGGCTGTTTTTGGAAGGAATGGAAGGGATCCGGGTTCTTCTGGTCGATGACGAAGAACATCTTGCCCGCAGCATCGGAAATTGGTTCACATCCAAGGGATGCAAGGTTCATACAGTTTTCGATCTTGAGAAAGCTCTCAGCACCCTCGAAGCCCTCCCTGAGCTGGACCTCCTTATTACTGACGTTTACCTGCAATCAGGACGCCCCACCCCCGGGGGACAGATTCTGGCCGAATACTGTGCCGAAAACCGCCCCAACCTGCCGGTCATCCTCCTGACAGGCAAACCCTCCCTGGACCTCGCCATCGCGGGGATCAGAAGCCATGCCTTTGACTTCTTGACAAAACCCGTGCACCTCCCCGTGCTTTGGCGCCGCGCCCAAAAAGCCGTCACCGAAATGCGGCTTCGAGCACGACTCTCCGAGTTGGAGCGGGACAACAGCCTCCTCTCAGCCATCCTCCCGAATGCGATCGAGGCCAAAGATCCCACGACAAGGGGGCATTCGGACCGTGTCGTGAGGTATGCGGACACCCTCGCCATCAAATCGGGTGTGGGCGAGGAGGAGCGACGCGACCTCCGCTTAGCGGCCCAACTCCATGACGTGGGCAAGATCGGCATCCCCGAGTCCATTCTGACCAAGCCAGGCAAACTCAATCAAGAGGAGAGGCTGGTCATCCAACAGCACCCTGAGATCGGATTCAAAATCATCGAACCTCTCAAGGATTTCCCGCGTGTCCGAGACTGGGTGTATCAGCACCACGAAAGATGGGATGGCCGGGGCTACCCACAAGGCCTTAAAGGAGAAGAAGTTGCACTCCCCGGGCGTATTTTGATCCTTGCGGAAGTCTTTGATGCCCTCGCAACAACCAGGTCCTATAAAAAACCTTGGAGCCCCGAAAAAATCGCGGACTTTTTCGAGCAGGAAGCCGGCCATCACTTTGATCCCGATTTGGGAAAGATTGTGGCCGAAGGAGTTCGTTCCAGAGGAGCTGCTTTTTTTCAAGAGTTTTCTTCCGAAACGGAACAAGCAGGGGGACAAACCTTCCTCTTCCCCGCCCTTTGACCCACCCCTTCCATTCTTGTAACCTGGTTTTTTTCTCAAGCGATTCGGTGGGGTTGCCCCTCCTCCGAGCCATGGACTTAGAATCCAAATTTTTCGGCTCCGACAAAACCTGCGGTTGTTCTCCCCTGGCCTCTTTTTAGGAAGCTCGTTCTGCGAGTCTTTCTAACCTTGAGATCTTTGACGCGGGAGTCTTCCCCAGGCTTATGCTGGACATTTGGATGAAACCATCTACCGAGATCCAATTAATCATGGTCCGACGCCTTCCCTCGGTTTTCTCAACTCAAGCCTTTATCGCAGTTCTGGCTTCGACTGCCCTCTTTAGCGCCCTCCTTCCTACAGTGGGAAGAGCCCAGAAGAAGTCAGCTCCCAGCATCCAACTCCCCAAGGGCTATCCCAGCGATCTTGTTTATATTCCTGCGGGAATGGTCCATCTGGGAATCAATGGAAAGAAGGATCTCGAGCCCATCGCTGAGCTTCACGCCCGTGGGCGAAAAAACGAACTCGATCGAGGCCGAAGGATCCAAGCAAGGGAACTGGGAGACGAAAAGATCTTCCTCCCCAGTTTCTTCATCGGGAAACACGAAGTCACCAATGCCCAGTTCCGTGCCTATGTCCTTGCGCACCAGATAGAAAAAAAGGTGATGCGGGATGGCAAAGAGGTCACGATCAAAGCAAACGGGGTGCGCTTCCCCTTCGACTGGTGGCCGCGAAGAGACCAGGATAAGCAACGAAAGCTCTACTACAAAAAGAACAAAGCCAGCAAGGCTCCTCCCTTCCGTCCCATTGAGTTTTGGAAGACCAACTTTCAGGAGCTCGAATGGGAAATGCCCAAGGGGAAGGAGAACTACCCGGCCCGTTATATTTCCTACCGCGAGGCCATGGGGTATTGCAAATGGGCAGGTTTACGCCTCCCCACCGAACCCGAATGGAACCGCGCACTTCGAGGCGACAAAATGGATCGCCTCCTCTGGGGTAAAGACTGGAAAAGCGCCAAGATCATGGAAAAGCTTGGCTACGACCAAAAAAGAAACCGGAAACTGCGGGCTGCATGCTGCGCCCCAAAATCCAAATCGGTTTTCGGGGTCGAGGATTTACTGGGCGGAGTCTGGGAATGGACCCAATCCCCCTTCAAAGCCTTTAATGGATTTCAATCTGCATTCCGTTCCTACAACCGGGAACTCAAAAGGCAAAAAAGCCAACCCCTCTTTCCCCCGACTTTCGACGCCACCAAGAGGGTTTGCCTGGGGGGATCCTATGTGACGGCTCTGCACCAGCCCATCCTTGCCTTTACCACCACAGCAAGGCTCGCCAAGGATCAAGGAGTCCTCTTCGAAGACCTAGGTTTCCGGATCGCCAAATCTCCTCAGCCTGCTTTTGATGCCGCCATCAACTGGAAACTTGACCTCAACGTGGACTACATCGGAGATCGGGACATCGATCTCCCCAAGCGCAGTGAACTCTCCCGCATGGAACGGGGACAGAAGCTGACCTTCGATCAACGTGGGATTGAACGTTGGGAACTCGATTCCGAAAACCCCGAGATCATCAAGTCCTACCATATGATCTCGGTGATCCCTGTTCGGGAGCTTCTTGTCACCAAAGAAAAAGAATTTCTTGTGAAAACCTCCCAGATCGGCGACATCAAACATGTCGGGATGCCGATCGCAGTCGTTTTCACCTCGGAGACAGTCAAAGTCAAGCAACCGGCCCTACCGGTTGGCAAGCCCACCATGGTCAGCCTCCAGAAGGGGATTTACTCGATCCACTTCCGGGGCGCAGGACTCCCAAGAGAACTCGAAGTCGCCCTGGGCGCTGGCTACAAATACCTCAAGATTCACAAGAAACGCCCCAGCGTCGAAGCCAAAGAGGCCAAGGAAGCCAAAGAAGCAGCTGAAAAAGCTGCCGCTGAAGCAAAAAAGAAAGGCAAAAGCATCCGCAAGAAAGCCAAGAAAAAGAAGAAGAAGAAGAAAAAGAAGCGGAAGCCAAAAAAGAAAAAACGGTCCAAGAAAAAATCCAAGAAACAGAGCAAAAAAGAGATCAGCGCAGCTCTTAAAGCCATCGCCAAGAACTGGGAGCCCGTGGTGGATCGCTACGGAATGACTGACGAAGACATCAAAAACTTCGGCCACAAAAAGCTTCCCAAGACCATGGTGCTCCAACCGGGCAACCTCCGCGTCCCCACCGACCGATCCATTCTCCTCGTCCGGGATAACAATGGTCAATACTTGGCATGGATGCCCTACTCCAAAGCCATTGTCCGCCAGGCAACCCGGCGAAACCCGCCGACCCTCAAGATGGACGCTTCTCGGAATATGCTCATCTACAGGGGTGGCCCGCGAATTAAGCCCTCCGCCTTCCGCTTCCAATTCGAGATTCCACTGATCCTGGAAGATGGGGTGCTTGACGCTGATTGGATCACCAAAAATCCGCTCGAAGAGATCAAAGGCGCGCAAAAAAAAACTAGAGGTCCAAGCTTCAGCCCCAAAAGGCGCAAGTAAAAAACCGTAGCAAACCCCGTAGCAAACCCCGTGGAAAACCCCGTGGAAAACCCCGTGGAAAACCCGTCCGCGGGTTTTTCGGTAGAAAGCCCTCTGGGCTTTCGGGAAAACCAAAACCTAAAGCCCTTCAAAGAATCTCAATTCAACAAAAAAACGCTAGAAGCGTTTCCACCAAAAAACCCGCGGACGGGTTTTCCACAGACCATCCACCAAGGCTCCCACCCAAGCCTTCTACCCCCTCACCAAGGAACAGTCCCTGGGCCTGGGTGGCCCCGGCATTTCGAGACGACTGGTCTCCACAATCAAAGACCCATCAAGGCCGGCCTCCTTCGCCACCCGATGGCCCAGCTCAAACCTGGATAAGGATTCGGGTCCTGGCAAATGTCGGACCCCTACAACCCCAGGATCAAGAGCCAAAGCCACCAAAGCTTCGGCCGCTTCCTTCACCAAAAGGGGTGTCCTGATTTCATCCGAAAACAAATGAACTTTTCTCCCCCCTCTCAGCTCCTCGAGGACATGGTCGCTTGCCCCATGCTGCCCATCAAAGGAAGGTCCATACAGAAGGGGAATCCGAACCACGAGCCCTTTTGAATCCTCAAGGACAAACTCTTCTCCCTCGGCCTTCGTTTCTCCATATACAGAGAGAGGCTTGGGAATCGCCTTCTCGCCATAAGGAGCATGCTCTCCATCGAAGACCAAATCTGTCGAGGTGAAGACCATCCGCCCTCCTAGAGAGCGGATGCAATGAGCGAAGGCTCCAGTGGATTCAACATTGACGCGGGATGCGTCTTCGGGGCGCTCCTGGCAACGTCCGTAGCGACTCATGGCGGCGAGATGAAGAAGGAGGAGATCCCCTTTTGATTCGCCAAAGCGTTTCAAGAACCGCTCTTCAATTTGGAAAGGCCAGAAGAGGTCAAAACCTTGTGCCCTTCCAAGAAGTTCGTATTCGAGACGGCGACCTTGGAGGACTTTAATGACTTCGTGGCCCAGGTAGCCTGTCCCCCCTGTCACCAAGATCTTCGGCGGCATGGGGGTTCAGGCCTCGGTAGGGACGGGACTCATCGCAAACTCAGGGAAAAGGCGCCTCGAGAGGTTGGTCTGGAGGAGCCCATCGGGATCCAAGCGATGCTTCAGTTCGAGGAAGGCCTCGAGGTTTTCCTTGGGGAAAAAGCGATGGGCGGATGCACTCTCCAGAGTGGCGTCTTTGGCAAAATAGAATTTGCCTCCTGCATCGAGGACCACTTCGTCCATCTTGTGGGCGTGGTACCAAAGACGCTCGCGGTTTTGGTCGGTGACCTTGAAATCCATTGCGAAGGAGAAGCCATCGATGGCGTGGGTGAGGAGGAAGGGATCGGGGCGGTGACGCTTGTAGACACCAAGGTAGGGGATGAGACCATCGCGGTGACACATGCGGAGGAGTTCGGTGTGGACGCGGGTGGCGTTCTCTTTGGGGACGAAGGACTGGTATTGGATGAGGCCACCTGGGAGGTAGGCCTTCTTCCAGTCGGGGACGTAATCCAAGAGAAAGTTGAAGGCCGCGTGTCCCTGCCGGTAGGGCTTGTTCCTCGTTTGGCCTCGGGTTCCCATGAAAAACTTGGCTGCGTTGACGGTGCGCATCCCGAAATCGTTCATGAAGAACTTCAACCCTCGCCACATCCAGCTTTTTGGAACAACACCAAAGAGGCGTTGGGGAAGATCCTGGGCTGCAGGGTCCAACATAGCCTTTGGATTGGGGTCTTCGCCCTCGCCCAGATACCGGGCCGCGTGGATGAGGCCGCGGCCGAGCCGTTTCCCCCGGGGGAAGCAATCAATCCAACCTACAAGGTAGTCGTAGTCATCCCTGTGTTCGTCCAAGAAGCAGGCCATGTGCTCCAGGGTGGGCGTGGAAATGGCTTCGACTTCGACCTGGCCGGAATAGACTTTTTTTAGGCGCATGCTGATCTCCACAAAGCAGCCCAGCATCCCGAAGCCGGAAATGGCGGCGAAAAACAACTCGGGGTTCTCCTCGCGACTGCATGTATGGACTTCGCCGTCGAGAGTGAGAAAGCGGAAGGAAAGCACATGCTCGCCGACGGTGCCATACTTCCAGTTGTTTTTGCCGTGGACGTTCATCGAGAGAAGGCCGCCATAGGTGGGATACATGGTTCCCGAGACGACGGGTGGCCAATAGCCCTTGGCAATGACACTGCGCCAGACTTTCTCGATGGTAACCCCCGGTTCCATGACGATAACTCCACTCTCTTCATCGAAGGAGAGGATCCGATCAAAGCCGGTCAAGTCCAACAGGATCCCTTCCCCGTTTTGAGCGGCATCGCCATAGCTGCAACCCGTCCCTCGAAACCCCACCGGAACTTTGTTTTCCCGGGCAAAGGTGAAGATCCTTCGAACCTCGTCCTGGTTTTTGGGGCGGACGACCACCGAGTTGGAATGGGTGGACATCCCCCAACCCTCGACCTCCTCCGGGACGATTCCGAGTTTTGCTGCGATTTCGATCAAGTCCATCATCTTTTTATATCGGTTGCTTCTGAAGACTCATAAAAGATCCGAAAGAAGCTCCTCCAAATCGGACAAACGCAGCATATTCGGACCATCGGAGGGGGCATGGTCCGGATCTTCATGAACTTCCAGGAAGAGGGCGTCAATCCCCACGGCAACGGCTGCGCGGGCCAAGGGTGGAACCATCCGCCGGTCCCCCGAAGTGGAGCCCCCAGCCCCGCCGGGACGCTGCACGGAGTGGGTTGCATCGAAAACAATGGGTGTCCCCCATGCGCGCATCTCGACCAGGCCGGTGAAGTCCACAACGAGCCTGTTATAGCCAAAACTCGTTCCGCGCTCGGTGAGGAGCACCTGCGGGTTACCGCTTTCCACCACCTTGCGCAGAGGATGGCGCATGTCAGAGGGGCTCAAGAACTGCCCTTTTTTAATATTGACGGGTTTCCCTGTTTTAGCGGCGGCCACGAGAAGGTCCGTCTGCCGGCAGAGGAAAGCGGGGATCTGGAGGAGGTCGGCCACCTCCGCCACGGCTTCGGCTTGGGAAGGCTCGTGGATATCGGTGACAATGGGCCGGCCAGTGCGCTCTTTGACCTCGGCCAGCCATTCTAAGCCCCGCTTGAGGCCGGGACCCCGGTAGGCATCGAGGGAGGTGCGGTTGGCCTTGTCAAAACTGGATTTGAACACAAAGGGGATGGAAAGACGATCGCAGATCTCGCCGATGACCTCGGCATGGCGGATTGCATGAGCTGGATCCTCCAAAACACAGGGGCCGGCGAGAAGTGCCAAGGGGCCGCCCCCACCCATTGAAACGGGTCCCACCCGGACGGGATTTTCTGCTTTGCGTTCACTCATCTATGTTCTCCTTGGGTTGGTCCGGCTTCTCCTCACATCCCCCCGTCCGCGCCCGAAAGAGGCCCGGGGACAAAGAAAGAGAGGGCCGCCTTGCAGACTTCGATTTCCAAGGGCGGGCGTGGCCCGGGATCTCCATCCACTTGCACCTCTCCTCCCGTTTCGGTCTCGATCCGGACCCGGCCGATCTGGCGATGGACAAGATTCTTTCCTTCAGCCAACCCCCCAAACATCCCCTTGACTACATGCCCCAGCATCGAAGTCGCGGTTCCGGCCGAGAAACCGAGGACATCCAAGAGCCCGTCGTCCCAACTGATGCCGCGAGGCAGTTTCCAAAAGCCCCCGATCTGCGCCACATTGGTCACAAGCACTTCTTCAAAAGGCCCCAAGCGCTCCCCGTCCTCCAGGACAAAAAAGTGGCGACCCTTCTCGTAGTTCCAAAGGGATCCCAGGATCGGCCCCACATATTTGAGCTTGCCCAGGGTCCCTCCCCCCCGTTTTGCATGGACCTCGGCCACGATCTTGCCGTCGAGACCCAGGCCCACACAGAGGAAAAAGCGCCGCTCCCCTTCCTCCGAGCGGATCCTCCCTGCGTCAAAGGACACCCTATGTCCGGCCGAAACCATCGCCGCAGTTTCCCTCGGTGACTTAGGGAGGCCCAGCTCCTTGGCCAGGACATTGGCCGTCCCCGTCGGACAGACCGCGATCCCAATCTCCGGCCCCGGATCCGCCTCCACGACCTCCCTGACCGTCCCGTCACCGCCCACGACACAAAGAGCGCGGTAGACCTTTTCCAGATCCCTGGCCCTCTCACGAATCTGCCCTGCCCCCGAGCTCAAAAAAATCTCCACAGGATGTCCCGCTTCTTGCAAATCCCGAGCTAAATAGGGAACCAACTCCCCAGCCAGGCCTCCCCCTGCCTTGGGATTTGCAAGAATCAGAATTGTCGAAGGGACACCCACCACAAAGAGAATCGTAGCCCCCGCTCCCCCAAAAAGTCCCCCCAAAAGTAGGGTGTCCTCCTCGGGAAAAGGGGCTAATCTCCCTGCATGGACAAGAACAAGAACGCCATCGTGGTAGGAGCCTCCTCCGGGATCGGCGCCGCCTATGCCCGAAGCCTCGCATCCTCCGGTTACAAGGTCGCCCTCCTGGCTCGCCGCCTCCCCGAGCTTGAGAAGGTCCAGCGCGGCATCGAAACCGGCTGGGGGCAAGGCCGTGCCCGTATTTACCAAAACGATGTTCTGGATTTCCAAGCCCCCCCCGCCCTCCTTCGCCAGATCGAAGAAGAAATGGGCCCCATCAGCCTCTTTTGCTACGCCGCGGGAGTCATGGCCAAAATCGGTAAGGACGAATACGACTTCAGCAAAGACAAACAAGTCCTCGACGTCAACCTCACCGGCGCCATCGCATGGCTCAACCCCATCGCCACCCGTTTCCAAGCCCAAGGCCACGGCATTATCGTCGGAATCTCCTCCATCGCCGGCGACCGCGGACGGCGGGCCTTCCCCTCCTATCACGCCGCCAAAGCGGGCCTCAGCACCTTCCTCGAATCTCTCCGCAACCGCCTCGCCCCCCACGGTGTCCAAGTCACCACCATCAAACCTGGCTTCATCGACACCCCGATGACCCGCGGGATGGACGGGCTCTTCTGGCTCAAAACCGCCGACGAAGCAGCCCAAATGATCACCAAGGCCGTTCGCCGCCACCGCTCGACTGCCTACGTCCCCGCCCGCTGGGCACTCGTCTCCCTCATCATCCGCAGCATCCCTTCCATCATCTTTAAGAGACTGGACATCTAAGCCCCCCTGCCCCCCTCAAACCCACCCCCCCTCAAACCCCACAGAAAACCCGTGGAAAACCCCTCCGGGGGTTTTTTGGTGAAAACGCTTCTAGCGTTTTTGTTATATGGAGAGGGTTTTGGTTGCTTGTGTTTTTGGTATTCCCGAAAGCCCAGAGGGCTTTTTACCAAAAAACCCCCGGACGGGTTTTCCACGGGTTTTCCAGGGGGGAAGGCCGGCAGGATTCCACCACATTGCCAATAAAAACACATCGAGTTCACCTCTAGGAAAGGACACCCCGTCGGCACAGCCCCCAGCAAAGATCATCTCCTGGTTTTTTATGTGCCCGACGAAAAAGAGTGGAAACAGCGTTGTGCAAAAATGATTTCGGCAGGCTTCAAAGAAGTTGAATCCTACAACCCCTATTGGGATCTAGAGGGAAAGACTTTTGAAGACATCGATGGTTATCGGGTTGTGATTCAAAACGAAAAGTGGGAAAAATAAGCTTGTCCTCCACCTTACAAATCGCTCCGAGAAACCCTTGTAGCTCTATTCCCAGAACTTCCGCCATATCAATACCAAGACAGAGAAAAATCACAGGACGACCTACAAAAAGAGAGATCTCAAGGCAGCAGACATATTGGCCATCCTCCTCTTCGGCTTGGGATGAGCCTTGGGCATCATCGCCCTCTTTCATGCCTTCGCTCCCGTGGAAACAAAGCCCATAGACCCCAAGAAGGTCCAAGAGCCTCAGAGGCTCATTCCACTTTGACTCCAGGCAGTCGCCTTCCTCATGTTGGGAATCATCATCCACCTAAAGGTCAGGCAGCTCATCAAAAGCAAAGGGCGCGAACCGGAGGACTATGAGGGTGTCCCCGACTAGGCTCCTGCTCGTCTCCCTCATCATCCGCAGCATCCCTTCCGTCATCTTTAAGAGACTGGACATCTAAGACCCACAACCCCATAAACCTCACAGCCCCCCTGAAAAAACCCGTGGAAAACCATGTGGAAAACCCGTCCGCGGGTTTTTTGGTCAAAAGCCCTCTGGGCTTTCAGGAACACCAAAAACACAAGCTACTGAAACCATTTCCATACAACAAAAACGCTTGAAGCGTTTTCACCAAAAAACCCCCGGAGGGGTTTTCCACGGGGTTTCCACCCGCTCACCTTGTTTCCATCCCATGGGAGTTTGAAAAAGTGGCGAATTTTTCAACGATTTAGGGGGAGCTGGGGCCATTCCCTGCCGATAAATCGGACACTCACCGGGGAATGGGGGGAAAATGGACAAAGCCCAATGGGGGATTGTGGCTGGGATCGCATTGATTGTGGGATCTATCGGCATTGTGGGGTTTGGGGGACATCGAAAGCAGGTCGAGGAAGACCTGCCGACTTTGGATCACGAGCTGGAGGAAGGGATCGGGCTGGGGGTTCGGATCCCGGTCTTGGAGGATTCTTCTCCTTCGAAGGGATTGGCAAAGAGAAAGCACCGCAGCAGAAAGCCTTCCAGGCGACAGATCCAACTCCTGTTTGATCCGGTGACGGATGGAATGCAGCGCTTGGATTTCCGCAAGGTTTTGGAGGAGCGATTCCCTCGTTTCAGCTTCCCCAGTGTTCGGCTGAGGGTGGAGGAGGGGCGCCAACGCCTTTACCAAGAAATGGGATCGATCATGATCAGCTCCTGGGGGCTCCGGCACAGGGACCGGAGGCGGGGAATCCGGGAAAACAAGCTGGGCTATGTTGCGGCAGTGATTGCGTCGGGGAAGGGAGCCGGGCTGCCCCCTCGGGTCGCTCGGAACCAGATCTATGATTTCTTGATCGGCGCACCCGCCCTTGCTGCTTCGGGACCCATGCCACCAGCGCTTCCCCTCCAACTCCAGGCATACAACGCCCCTTGGTTCGTGGGCGGATTGCTCAAGGGGCGCTTCTTCCCCGCCGCGACTTCCAGCCGGGTTCCACTCCGTTTGCGCTCGGTAGACGATGCGCTGAAGAACCAAGGCTACTCGCTGATCCCGCTGCCCCGAAAAAACCGAGGCTTCCTCTACTCCATGGTGGACGGGGTGCTCCCGACCCGGGACAACCTTGTCCTAGAACGCTATCCACTCAAAGTCGCCCTCTATCTCGCCTACAACGAAAAGGTCCATAACAGCGTGAGTCTCATGAAGGTTCTGGCCTGGATGACTTCTAAAGAAGGAAAGAAAGCCTTCTCCGATTGGCTGATTTTCTGAGGGGAGAGAGAAGGAAATCAAACGTTCGCTTGAAACGAACGATTGATTCACCATAAACTCTGAGCCCTATGAATGGCTCAGAGAAAAAACCCCATCAGAAGGACAGGCAAGGGGATAGAAAGAGGGATAAGCAGGGGTCAGGGCGCCCGAATCCGGCAGAACAGACCGGTTCGGCCCGAACACGCATCCTGGATGCCGCAGAGCGCATCTTCGCCGAACAGGGAGTGGATGCGGCTTCTCTCAGGCGGATCACCCGTGAAGCCGAGGCCAACATCGCTGGGGTCCATTATTATTTTGGATCCAAGGACGGCCTTGTTCTGGAGGTCTATCGTCGCCTGATTCGCCCGGTCAACGAAAAACGACTCGCCCTCCTCTCCGAGGCCCGCGCAAAGGCCGCCGATGCCCCCCTCCCCCTGGAAGAGCTGGTCAAAATCTTTTTCGTCCCCCCTCTCTTGATCTGTTTCCAGGAACACTGTGCCCGACCCTACCTCCCCCGCCTGATCGGCCGGATGTTCAGCGATGCGCCGGAACTCATCCGGAAACTCATCGATGAAGAGTTTGCCGAGATGAAAAACCGATTCCTCCAAGAGTTTGATTTGAGCCTTGGGGGACGCCCCAGGCAGGAGCTGATTTGGAAACTCCATTTCATTGTAGGAATCCTTGTCAACACCATGTTGGCCACGGACTTTCCACCACTCAGCCTGCTGGGATATCACCCCGCTGAGAAGTCGGAAGAGTCCTTACGCCAGATCCTTTCCTTCGCTCTCGCCGGTCTCAAGCAGGACCCCGAAGCTCTCGACCTGGACTGGGAAAACCTGGAAGACTACCGGATTGACGAAGGTGAATTGGGAGACAACACATGACATCCTTCCCTGCTTTCGCCAAAGACTCGGGCCGTTCCTTCTACACCCTCTTCCTTGGCAGCCTCTTCGCCACTCCATTGTTTCTGGCTGCCTGTTGGGCGCCAGCCCGCTTTTCAGAAAAAGAACTCGAAATTCCTCTTCCCAAGAACTTCGTCAGCGATGTTGCAAAAAACCAAACATCCCCTCTCTGGGAGGGGCAGAGATGGTGGGAGAGCATTTCCAGCACCGAATTGAACAAGCTGATTGAGGAGGGATTGAAGGGAAGCCACAGCCTCAAAGCCGCAGCAAGACGGATCGAAGCGGCAAGGGCCCAAGCGGAAGCTTCCGGTGCCAGCCTCTACCCACAGGTAAGCGCGGGTCTCTCCGCGAATCGAAGCAAGCAGATCTTCGTCGGCTTCCCCATTCCCGGACGCAGCGGCCCCCTCAGCTCGAGATCCAACAGCTATGGCCTCTCCCTCAATCTCTCCTGGGAATTGGATCTTTGGGGCAAGGTCTCTGCCAGCACTCGCTCGGCGGTCCTCCAAGCAAAAAGGAGCGAAGAACTTTACCAAGGAGCCGCTCTCAGTCTTTCGGGACAGATCGCAAAAGCATGGTTTGCCCTTCTTGGAGCAACAGAACAAGAAGCCCTCGCAAAGCGCACATTGGAAACCGATCAGCAGATTTTGAGTTTTATCCAAAACCGATACCGCTCAGGAAAAAACCGCTTCGTTGATGTGCAGCTCGCGAGGGAACGAGAGAAAAACTCGGAGACAACCTTGGCACGAAGCAAGCGCCTTGTTGCAGTGACAGCAAGGCAACTCGAATACCTTCTGGGAAAACCACCGAAGGGAGTGCTCCCCAAAACTCGGAAACTCCCCCCCCTCCCCCCTGCCCCACCCGCAGGAATGCCGGCAAGCCTCCTGGACCGCCGACCCGACCTGCGAGCCGCCCGCCTCGAGTTGCTTTCGCGAAAAGAACTCCACAAGGCAAGCAAGGCATCTCTCTATCCAAGCCTCTCCCTTACCACGAGCGGAGGCACCCGCAGCAACCAGTTCAAGGATCTGATTGACGGCGACTTCAGCGTCTGGAGCCTCGCCGGAAACCTCCTTCAACCTATCTTCATGGGGGGTTCACTAAGGGCCCAGGTCCGCGCCAACGACGCCCTCGCCCGTGCCAGCCTCCAAGATTTCGCCGATCTCGTCCTGCGCGCCTTACTCGAAGTCGAGCAAAGTCTCAGTAACGAACAGCATCTCCGTCGTGAGTACGAAGCGGGAAGCTCCTGGGTCGCCGCAGCCAAGGCCTCCGAGTTCACCACACGGGACCGCTACCGAAACGGGCGCGCCACCATTCTCGAAACCCTCAATGCCAAAAAGGCCCTCTACCAGGCCCAATCCGCCCTGGTGACTGTCCGCCGCAACCTCCTCCAAAACCGTGTCGATCTCTGCCTCGCGATGGGAGGACGCCTCGAAGGAACAAAGGTAAGCAAACGATGACCGAAGCCCACAAAAGAAGCACGTTTTCCCTCATTCTCGCCTGGGTTCTCCCCGTCCTTGTGCTTGGGCTAGGGGTCCTGGGCACAATCATCCTGATCCAAAGCCGGACTCCACCCAAACGCATCCCCCCTGCAAAGGTGATCCCCCTCGTCCGCTTCCACCTCGTCAAACCTACAGAACACACCTTTCGAGTGGAAACCCAGGGAACCGTCCAAGCCGCCCACGAATCCTCCATCGTCGCCTTGGTCCCGGGACAAGTCCTCTGGGTGTCCCCCAAACTCGAAGCAGGGGTCCGTGTCAAGGAAGACGAGGTTCTCCTCAAAATTGATGCGAGCGATTTCCAAACCCAAGTAGTGACCGCCAAGGCCGGGATCGCAAAGGCAGAGCGCCGTCTCGCTGAAGAACGCAAAGAAGCTCAACTTGCCCGGGAAGAATGGAAGCGCTCCAAAGAAAAAGGGGAGCCGGACTCTCTCCTCCTGCGAAAACCACAAATCATGGAAGCCCTCGCCGATCTGAGTGCTGCCCAAAAAACTCTCGAACAAGCAAAACGCAATCTTGCCCGCACCCAAGTCAAAGCCCCTTTCGATGGGATCATCGATAGCCGCCTCGTCGATCGAGGAACTTGGGTCGGCCCGGGGACACCCCTTTTCAAAGTGTTTTCCACCGATGCTGTCGAACTGCGCCTACCCGTTCGAACAGACGACCTCGCTTGGATCGATCTCCCCCGCACTCTTTCCAATAGCGTGGAAAAGACCCTTTACCCAAGGGTCCGCATTTCCACCCGCTTTGCCGGAAGAAAAGCCATCTGGAGTGGGCACATTGTCCGCATGGAAGGTCGGATCGATTCCAAAAGTCGCATGGCCCACCTCATCGCCCGAGTCGAGAAGCCATTTGCCTCCAATCCCCCCCTTTTCCCCGGACTCTTTGTGCATGCTTCCATCGAGGGGCGACGCATGGCCAAGGTCTTCGAACTTCCCCGCATGGCTCTTCAGGAGGAGAGCTATGTGACTCTCATCGACAAAGAGAACCATCTACATCGTCAACGTGTGGAAGTCCTAAAGAAAAACCGGGACACCATCATTGTTGGTTCGGGGATTCATCCAGGTCAGAGGCTCCTCCTGAGCTTCTTGGAAACCATTGTCGATGGCATGAGAGTTCGAACTTCAAACGAAGAACCGGCCCCCAAGAAGGGTGAAGACAAATGAAGAAGTGGGTCGAATGGTTTGCGGAAAACTCAGTCGCCGCCAACCTCCTGATGTTCCTCGTCGTGGTCGGGGGAATCCTCTCGATGTTCGGGCTCCGCAAGGAGGTCATCCCGGAAATCAACACTGAAAGGATCACGGTCACTGTCCCTTACCCGGGAGCCACTCCCGCCGAAGTCGAGGAATCCATCTGCATCAAAATCGAAGAGGAGGTGCAAGACCTGGAGGCAGTCAAGCGTATCACCTCCTCCTCCACTGAAGGCGCGGGGGTCGTCATCATCGAAGCCCTCGAAGGAAGCGATCTCGGCAAACTCCTGGGTGAAGTAAAAAACAGGGTCGATGCTATTGACACATTTCCCGAAGATGCGAAGGAACCTGTGGTTCAACAGCTTGAAGTGCAAACTGAGGTCCTGACCATCGCCCTTGCCGCTCCCACCACGGAGATGGGGTTGCGACGTCTTGGGGAACGGATCCGGGATGAAATCTCGGTCCTAGATGGGATCACCCGTGTGGATTTGATTGGAGGCCGGCCCTTTGAGATCAAAATCCAGGTACCGGAAGAAAATCTGCGAAAATGGGGCATCAGCTTTTCCCAGGTTGCAGACGCGATCCGAATGTCAAGCCTTGACCTCCCAGCCGGAACCCTGAAAACCCGCAGCGGCGAAGTTCTGATCCGAGGGATTGGACAAGCTTACAACCCAAAGGAATTCGAAAAAATCCCAGTCCTCACACAAGCCAATGGTGAGCGGGTTTTACTGGGTGACGTTGCAAAGGTCGTGGATGGCTTCGAAGACCTGGCGACAAAGACTCTCTTCGACGGTAAGAACTCTCTGCTCATCAAGGTCTATCGCGTTGGTGACCAAAGTGCCATTGCAGTGGCCGAAACCACCAAGAAATACCTGGAGCTGAAAAAACAACAGCTCCCAAAAAACGTTTCGCTCACGATCTGGTTGGACAATGCACGCCTTCTGAATGGACGCTTGGACCTCCTGATTCGCAACGGACGCATCGGGCTCCTTTTGGTTTTTCTGACTTTGGCTTTATTTCTGAGGCTCAGGCTGGCTTGGTGGACAGCCTTCGGGATCCCCATCTCCTTCCTCGGCGCCCTCTGGCTTCTACCCAGTCTCAACGTCACCATCAATCTGATCTCCCTCTTCGGCTTTATTGTCGTCCTCGGAATCGTTGTAGATGACGCCATCGTTGTCGGTGAAAATGTTTTCTCTCATCTTGCTCGAGGAAAACCCATCAAGCAGGCGATCAAGGACGGGACCACAGAGGTCCTTGTTCCTGTTGTATTCGCCGTCCTCACCACCATTGCGGCCTTCCTCCCCATGCTTGGACTCCCCGGGACCTATGGGCAGTTCTCCCGCAACATCCCCTTGGTCGTCATCGCCTGTCTCTGTTTCAGCCTGGTGGAGTCACTTTTTGTTCTCCCAACCCACCTTCGGCATCTCAAAGTGGAAACAAAGGATCCCGTGGGATGGAATCGGCTTTGGCTGGCCTTTCAATCCATCTTTACGCGAGGTCTCGATCAGTTCATTCGTTTCGTCTACAAACCCAGCTTGGATGTTCTCCTGCGTTGGCGTTACCTGACTTTGTCTGTAGGAGTGGCGACACTCTTCCTTACGATTGGAGTGGTCGCTGCGGGTTGGCTCAAGTTCACCTTCTTCCCCAAGATTGATGCGGATAATGTGTCTTGTGCCCTCACCATGCCCATCGGAACTCCCGCAGAAACCACTCAAGCCTCTCTGGATCGGATCACAAAGGCTGTGGAAAAACTCAGGAAAGAGTTTGAGCAAACTCCAGGGAGCATCATCAGGCACACTCTCTCCACTCTGGGATCGCAACCTTACAGGATCCAGCAATCACGGAATTCGGGGGGTGGGCTCATGGGAGCCCGGCCGGTTTCTCATCTGGGAGAAGTCACCTTGGAGCTGACACCCTCGGAAGACCGGGAGATCGGAAGCCGCAAGATTGCTGATCGCTGGAGGGAATTGGTTGGCAAGATTCCGGACGCAGTGGAACTGAGCTTCACAGGAGACCTGGTCTCGAGTGGGGCAGACATCAACCTCCAATTGACAAGTCCAGATATTGCGGTCCTTCGTAAGGCGCGTCAGGAAGTAAAGGCGATGTTGGCGTCTTATCCTGGAGTCTACGACCTTTCGGATTCCTTCCGAGTCGGTAAAAGAGAAGTGCATCTTCGGCTGAAACCGGAAGCCGAACCATTGGGACTCCGACAGGTTTCCATGTCCCGACAAGTTCGACAAGCAGTCTATGGTGAAGAAGCACAACGTGTCCAACGGGGCAGAGATGATGTCCCTGTAATGGTCCGCTATCCCGATCAAGACCTCAAGAGCCTTTATGCCATCGAAGACATGCGAATCCGTTTTCAGGGTGGCGATGAAGTTCCCCTCAGTGCGGTGGCCGATGTTTCCTATGCGAGGAC
Organism: Planctomycetota bacterium; assembly: GCA_026984035.1. GTDB lineage: Bacteria > Planctomycetota > UBA1135 > UBA1135 > HyVt-539. The sequence goes on along the minus strand of JALSSW010000095.1, from coordinate 21,900 downwards.
TCTCTCGGAGATCAAGCGATCCGACCGAAATCGAGCGGTGACAGTGACCGCGAATGTGGACAAGGACAAGGGTGACCAGGAGAAGATCCTGACGGATCTCAAAGGCCATTTTCTTCCCAGCCTGAAGCGTCGCTATCCAGGACTGAATTATTCGTTTGAGGGGACACAACGAGAACAACGATCCTTCATGGAGGGAATGAAGAAGCAGGCTCTGTTCTCGATTGTTTTGATCTTTATCCTCCTCGCCATCCCCTTCCGTTCCTACTTGCAACCTTTAATTGTGATGTCGGTCATCCCCTTCGGGATTGTGGGGGCAGTGATGGGACACCTTTTGCTGGGAATGAACCTCACGATGATGTCCTTGATTGGACTCCTGGCCCTTTCGGGGGTGGTCGTGAACGACAGCTTGGTTGTAGTGGACTTTATCAACCGAGCAAGAAGGAAAGGTATTGGCCTTCACCAGGCAGTCCGAGAAGCTGGTGCCCAACGTTTTCGGCCGATCCTGTTGACCTCCGCCACCACCTTCGCAGGATTAACACCCATGCTCCTTGAAAAAAGCCTTCAAGCACGGTTTTTGATCCCGATGGCGGTCTCCCTCGGCTTTGGAATCGTCTTTTCCACTGTCATTACTCTGGTCCTTGTGCCCTGCCTGTATTTAGTGCTGGAAGACCTTACTGGGGGCAGGCGCTCCAAGGGAAAAGAGGAGTCTGCATAGGCTTTGTGTATGGATAAAAAAGGAAAGGGAAGAGCCGGGTGGGCCAGACCCTTCCCTTTCAAGGGCACTGAGAAAATGGGGTTTCTCAGATTGAATCACTATATAGAATATCCCAAGAATGCCTAGTCTGCATTCTTCTCCATACTGCAAAGGGAATGAGCCAAAACCGGATCAGGGTTTCGCTTCCATCCGTCAAAATGCGAATTTCGCGTTGAGACCGCTGCTTGTCAATGGGATCGCTCCCCCGAAAGCCATGGGTGAAAGCTAGGATTCCTCTCCTCTCGATTCATCAAGAACATGAGGAAAAACACCAGACAGATTGAAGCTTCCCATGAATCAAAGAAGAGAAAAGAGGCTTGCCATGCTTTGATGCACGACTTTGGGGTAGATTAAGCTCCATGTCCTCCTTCTTCTTGTGCTTTTTATTCCCTGCTCTGTGTCTTCCACTCCCAAATCTTCAAGCTCGAAGCCCTCAAAAACCAAGCCCTCCCAAGGGAGAGACGGTCCGTGGGATCACGATTTCGACCCATGGAATGGGCCGGGAATGGGCAAACCCAAAGGTCATGGGTCCGACTCTCAAGAAGATTCGAAACACGGGGGCGGAGTGGATTGCCCTGCATCCCTATGCTCGCATCCATGAAGATGGACGAGTGACTTGGAGGCGGGGGAAAAAGGGAGGAACCCCTTCCTATTGGAGTAAACCGATCACCCTGGCTCACAAGGCGGGGCTCAAAATCTTGATCAAACCCCATATTGCCTATTGGGGAACGCGCTTCGCTTGGCGGGGAGAAATCACCTTCCATCGCAGGGAGGACTGGAAACGGTTTTTCCGGGAATACCGAGCTTGGATCTTGGCTTTGGCGGAGGCTTGTAAGGACGCGGATGGGTTCGTGGTGGGGACGGAGCTGGACAAGACAGTGGTCAAAGAAAAAGAATGGCGAGCACTCATCGCGGAGGTCCGCAAGAGAACGAAGGCACCGCTGACCTACGCGGCGAACTGGACGGATTATGAGCGGGTCCCTTTTTGGGACGCTCTGGATGTGATTGGGATCCAAGCGTATTTCCCCTTGACAGAGGCAGTCAACCCAAGCGACCGAGAACTCGACCGCGCGTGGGAGGGACAAATGGAAAAACTCAGAGCTTTTTCCGAGAAGACCAATCGCAACATTATCTTCACGGAGATCGGCTATAACCGAAGTCATAAGGCCGCCCGGGAGCCTTGGAATTATGGGACCGATGGGGCTGATGCGAAGCCCTTACAACGGCGCTGCTTGGCTGCAGCTCTTCGGGCGATTGAAAAGGAGGACAGAGTCTTGGGGGCCTTTTTATGGAAGTGGTTCCCCGAGCCCTATCCTGTGGGCCGCAATTTTCAGTTGGCGACAAAAGCAATCCGTGCAGTTATCCGTAAGCACTGGAACCAGGACAAGGTGCACAAGCGATAGCATCCAGCAGTTTATGACCCGGAAACCTCCGATGAACCCCGCTTTGCCCTCTGCTCGCCCGCCTGAACATCAGCACAGTTTTCTGGACGCTTTTGTGGAGGATGTGGCCAAGAAAATACAAAAAAAAATGAAGAGCCCTGGCCTCCTCTGCTTGGTGCCCTCGGCACTGTTTGCAGAAGAATGCGCTCACCGGCTGCTCGAACGCAACGGATCCTGCGTAGGCATCTCCTTTCACACCCCGAGCTCCCTGTTCCGCGTCCTCTCCGAAGAATGCGGGACACCCTTCTTTTCGGATCTCCCGCGGGCGGCGGCCCAAGCTTGGGTAGGTCAATGGGTTGTAGAACTTTGCGAGGGAAAGCGGGGGAAGCTTTCGAACGACTTGAGAGAGGATCTGGCCTATCTGCGGCGCTTTCCAAAGGCCCGTGCTGCACTGGCGCAAGCTCTTCTCCAGGTTCGCTTGTATGGCTGCATCAGAACAAGTGACTTACCCCCCACCCGAGGTGGGCGGTTGCTGGGGCTTTTTTTAGAGCCCTTCGATGAAGCTTTGGATCGGGCGGAAATGTGGGACCCGGCGCGTCGCTTGAGCACAGGGCTGGCCCTCCTCCCGGGCTGGCTCGCGGACAAAGAATGGGTGTCCCTTATTGCCCTCCCTGCCGGGGGGAAAAGCCCGGAGTTTTTGGCCTATGCGGCTTGTTTGCAGGGGCTTGGGGCGCAGGTTTTCGAGGAAACGGGGACGGAGATCTTGGGGACAGGGGCACAATTGGCATTGCCGAAGAAGCTGCCGGACCTGGAATTTTTTACGGCCCAGGGGGAGGAGGCAGAGACGGAGGAAGCACTGGAACGGATCCGGGCTTGGATCCAAAAAGGGGTGAGGCCGGACCGGATCGCCTTGAGTTTTGTGAGTGCGGAACCTTATCTCCGCTTGATTGAAGAACGGGCTGAGGCTGTGGGGTTTCCATTGCGACCGACGAAGGGGGTGGCCTTCCGGTTGACGGCATTGGGGCGGGGGGGGCGGAATTGGCTGCGCTTTGTGTTATTGGATGGGCCAGCGGAGTTCCGAGGCCCTTTGCTGCTGGAGCCTCTTCTCCCTGGGATGGGCACTCCCGCGGCTGCAGCCTTGGACCGGATCGCAAGGGACCAGGCTTGGTTAGGAGGATTGAAAGACCTCCGAAACCTTTTGGATGAGATAAAGAACCAGCCGGAAGGTTTGGAAGAACTCAAAAAGTCCCTCAACAAAATGGTCTTTTTATGGGATGCACTGAATAAACATCAGGACACGGCCAGCCGTTGTTCGCTCCTCGAGGAGTCCATGGAGCGATGGGGGCTCTTGGGAGAAGACGAGAACAATCCCTTTGCCCAGGTTCTAGCCTCCCTACCCAAGGCCCAAGCCCTTCTTCCCCCAAAATGCCCACCCTTCTCCCTCGAAGAGCTGGCACAGCTCCTCGAGGCCCAATTAGAGGAGCAGTCCATCCCCCTCCCCCAAACTGTCCAGGAAGGAGTCCGCGTCCTCCCCCTCCAAAGAATGGGTGTCCTCGATTTTGACCACATCCTGATCCTGGGATGCTTGCGTGGACGCTGGCCCTCCAAACCTCGTATCAATCCATGGCTGTCCCCGAAGGACATTGAGCATTTGGGGGAGAAATTTCGGGAGCGGTTCGGGGTCCTACAGGCGAAAGGGATTCTTCCCCCCTGCCCCTGCCCCCCCAGCCGCGAAGAAGAGCAGGAGCGACAAAGGCTGCTGCTCCTCCTGAAACGCTGCAAAGGAACCCTCTGCCTCTCCTATCCAGGCGTTGACCTGCGAGCCAAACCCAAGGCCCCCTCCCCTTGGCTCGAAGAGCTGCGCACGGCCAAAGGGGACACCCATTCTTTGCGCCCCCTCTCTGCGGCTCTCGGGGACCGATTGAGTCGACGAGGGCCGGAGCCTTTGGGATTTTCTGAGCTTGAAGCCATGACCCTTGCGAGTTTTGAACGAAAGGACGAAGCTCTGCGCCATTTTGACGGGCGCTTTTCCTGCATCCCCCGGCAAGCAGGAGAGTTTGTCGCGGCTCGGGATCGCTTTCACCCAGGGGAAACGCCCAGCCCCTTCGATGCTCTCGGCCTCGGCCCAAGCCTCCGCCCGGGGCAGCCCATCTCAGTGACCGCCTTCGAGGATCTTGGGAATTGCCCCCTCCGGTTCTTTTTCCGGCACATCCTTGGCCTTCGCCCCCTTCCCGAAGAGCCTAGCCTCGACCTGGTCTCCGCTCTCGAACGTGGGTCGGCCGTTCATAGAATTTTGCAAAAGGTTTACGAAAAGCTCCTTGCCGAAGGGCTCTTCGACCAAGATCCTCTCCCAATCGATACTTGCCTTGACCTCGGCATTCAAGAAATCGGTCACAGCCTCCGCACCGAAGCGGACCGAATCATGTCTAGGCAATTCCTTCGCTTTCCCCGGCTGCGCCAAGAAGTCCTCGCCCTTTGGGGAAAGAATCTCGAAGCCCAATTCCGACTGGATCTCGAGGAGCTTCAAAAGTCGGGAGCACGCCCCGTAGCCCTCGAAAAAAAGCTGGAAGCAGCTCTCAGCTTTCAAAAATTGAAAGGAGAAGGACCGCAAAAGACTCCTCCCCTCCTTCTCAAAGGCAAATATGATCGGCTCGACCGACTTCCCGACGGTCGTTATCGCATCCTCGACTACAAGACTGGCACGAGCGCCAAGAAACTCCCTTCCAAGGATGTCCTCCAGGGACGAAAAACGCAGCTTTACCTCTATCAACGACTCTTCCTCGAAAGCGAAGGAACTCCTTCTCAGCCTGGCGACAGACATCCTCTTGCAGCCCTTCGAGGAGTCGGTCCAAAATTCCCAGTGACAGAAAGCAGGGTTCTGCCAGAGACCCCCCTCAATGAAAAATTCTGGGATGCCCCCCTCAAGGACGACCTCGAGGACAGCCTAGCAACTCTCCTGGAACTCTGTGAAGAAGGGCACTTCCCCTTCGAGAGCGAACATGGACCTTGCCGCCATTGTGAGTTTGCCTCGGCCTGCCCTCGGCACCATGCTCCCACTCAGGACCGCATGGAAGCGGAACCGCGAACAGCGAGCTTCCGCTCCCTGAAAATAAAATCTCCTACCAGAAAGGGTCAGAAACCGTGATCCCAGATCAAGAAGAGCGCGAGAAAGCCCTGAGGGCCTTCGATGAGAACATTCTTGTGATCGCTGGAGCCGGAACAGGAAAGACAAGCCTTCTGACCGGACGCGTCCTCACCGCCCTTTTGGGGCAGGGCCTGTCCCCAGACCAAATCCTTGTTACGACCTTTACCGAAGCCTCCGCTGCAGAAATGGCCGAACGAATCGAGAAGGCCCTCCTCGAATGCAGTAGAGGATGCATAAATTCGGAAAGTGACGCCGGTCGGGCCTTAACCGCCTTAAATCTTGACCCCGAAAGCGTTCGAGACCTGGCGGCCGCTCACCTTGAAGCAGGCTTGCCAAGCATGCAGACCATCCACGCTTTTTGTTTCAGCATCCTCCGGGACCATGCCCGCGAGGCCGACCTCCCCCCCGATCTAGAACTCCTCGACGAAATCTCCCAGGAAGATCTCTTTAACTCCTTTTTCAAAGACTTTCTCGAAAACGAGTTCGGAAAGACCGGTCCCGCTGAGCCCACAAAAGGAACAGCCATTCTTGAAAGCTCCGAGTGGGATCTCTGCTTTGAGAAGCTGAGCATGGATGACCTTCGCCAACTCATCCAACATTGGGTGTCCCATCCTCGATGGGCCGAACTCCCTCTAGACAAGGACTTGGGGCCTCTGCTGGATCAAGCGCGGACACTGCACGAGGAGATGGCCAGCCATATCGAGCGAGCCCGCCCGCACTGCACCAAAAGGAATAAAAATTTCGAACCCGTCCTTGTGGGCTACCACAAGGCTTTGGGAGAGTTGCTCCAACAAGGCCTCAAATGCCGCGATTCCGAGGCTTGGAGGAACATCGAACCCTATCTCCATCAAACAGGCGGCCCCAGCCTTGGTATCCCTTCTGGATATGGGGGAAAAGAGGTTTTGGAAAAAATCGGAAAAAAGGCCAAAAAAATCATGGCGTCCGTCTCTTCCATCCTCACCCCGGAGCTCCTCTCCATCCTTGAAAAACTCCTGAAGGAACTGTGGGCTCGTTACCGGGAACACAACACCCTGGCAGGAATGCTGAGCTACGATGAGATGATTGAGCGAAGCCGGATTCTTGTTTGTGATGAGACAAAAGGAACCCAGGTCCGGCAGAACCTGCAAAAACGCTACCGGCTCCTCCTGGTCGATGAATTCCAAGATACCGACCCCTCACAAAACGCCATCATCCTCAGTGTGGGGGAACATCGGGGCTCCCTCTTCGTGGTGGGCGACCCCAAGCAAAGCATCTACCGATTCCGGGGTGCTGATATGGAAGCATACGAATCAGCCACAGCCCAAATCCTCTCGCAAGGGTCGCAATGCACGCTCAGTGCAAACTTCCGCAGTCGACCGGAGATCCTAGCATTCGTCAATCGGATCTCTGGTCACAAAATCGTCGAGTCCCCAGGCATACAACCCCCCTATGAAGCCCTCAGCAGCGGACGAACTTTTGCCCCAGAGAAAGAGCCATGCATTCGCCTCTTGCGGACGGAATGTCCCCCGAGGGAAAAAGCCGCACAACGACGGATCCAGGAGGCCAGACAGCTGGGGACCCTGCTCTTGGAACGGCGAGCTCGAATCGGGAGCGACGATGCTTGGAAAGGCATCGGTCTTCTCGTCCGGAAAGGGGACACGGGGGAGGTCTTTTCGAAAGAGTTACAGAACATGGGTGTCCCAGTTCTAAGGGAAGGCGGGAAGAAGTTTTATGAGCGCTTTGAGGTGCAGCGCTACCTGGCCCTGCTAGGGCTCATGGTGCAACCCCATGATGAAACAGCTTTTCTGGCGGTTCTCAGGAGCCCCATCGGAGGGGTTCCCGATGCGGAATTGAAGGAGTTCGCGATTGGCGTCCGGGAGAAAAATGGGTGTCCCCTTGGGGAGCTTCTGTTGCGGGAGGCGGAGAACTTGGGGGATTTGCCAACCCAGATGAGCGAGGCGGTATTTCGTTTACGTAATTTGCGTGAGCGGGTTTTGGGCCTCCCGGCGGATCTCGCCCTTAAGGCCCTGCTCCAGGACTCAGGCTTACAAGTTGCAGAAGCCGCAAGTTTTGGTGGAAAGCAACGCCTTGCCAACCTGAACCTTCTGGTCGAAGACTGCGCAGGCAAAGTCCGTAGAGAGGGGGGCGACCTCCATCGCGCTTATGCCGATCTCACTCGTCTTGCCAAGCAGACGGTGGACTTCAACGAGGCATCCCTTTTCGATCCCAATGCTAAGGCCGTCCGCATCATGACCCTTCACAAGGCCAAGGGTTTGGAGTTTGACCTCACAATCCTCGCGGACCTCTCTTCCCCGCCCTTGGCAAGGTTTCAAGATGGGGTCTACGGCTTCAAAAGCCCCACAAAAGGATGGGTATCCACATTCAAAATCGGCCCTTTTTGCACGCCCCAATTCCTTGTGATGAAAGAGCGTAAGGAAGAACACGAGAAAGCTGAGGAACGGAGACTTGAATATGTCGGTATGACCCGAGCGCGCAACGAGCTTTGGCTCAGTTGGAATTATGCTCCCCAAGCTCGGCAAAGCCCCGAGATTCCCCCCATTATGGATGGCTTGGATCCCGGGGTCCCCATTGAGACCCTTTCGGGAGATGAGGAGATGGAAGGGTCCACAAACTTGAAATCCAAACTCTCATTCGACCTTGTTGAGAAGTGGATCCAGAAACGGAAGCGGATCGAAAAACAGGCATTCTCTTCCATGCGCCATTCCTTCAAGCTCCCAAGTCAACAGGAGAAACAGGAAGAAAAACCGGCCGCCAAAAGGACAGGGAAAAAAGGAGATCCAAAGCAAGGAATCTTGGCCCGGGAATTAGGATTCCTCTGTCACTGGATCCTCCAGAAGCTTCCCAGGGGAGAACTGAAGGAGCGCATGGAAAGCGCCCAAGCTTGGGTTAGGCGCAGGCTCGGACGTGAACGGGAGGGCAGGATGCTTTTGCAGGCCTGTGAGGAAATCTTTAGGGTCTTTGGTCTCTCCGAGTTACAGGCGCGGCTACAGGCCGGAGAAATCCTTGGAAAAGAGCTACCCATTCTCCACCTCGACGCCCAAGGACAACCCTGGCGGGGAATGATCGACCTCCTCCTGAAAGAAGAGGGTGGGCTCGTGGTCGTCGATTACAAAACCAACCTTCTTGGAGAAAAAGGGATCCTCCCCTTGGCAAGCCGTTATCAAGGCCAGATCAAGGTCTATCAAGGGGCCATCCAGCAGGCCTTCAATCTCCCTCACCCCCCCTATGCTGAGATTTGGGCCCTCCGAGGGAGCCTGTCCTACCGCTATCCCCAAAGATAACCCGCCCCTCGCTCCTCGGATTTCTTCGGCCTGAGTTGACAGCCAGTCGCCCGAGCCCGACACTCTCCCGCATGAAGCTCAACGTTTCCGAAGCAGCCAACCTTCTCCAGGTCTCCGAGCGGACGATCCGGCGCTGGATTGACATCTTAGGTCTCCCCTTTACGGAAGGGAGCAAGGGTCCCGAGTTCCAACGAACAGAACTGATCGACTGGGCCGATGCTCATAGTTTCCATCTCGCCAAAGAAGTCCCAGGTGAAAAGGACGCAGCCCCCCCAAGCATCCACCAAGCTTTATCCCAAGGAGGGATTCATTACCAGGTGCCGGGCACAACGGTAGAAGAATGCCTGGAGCAGGTCTCGCAGCTCTTGGTGCTACCCGACCCCATCGACCGAGTTTTTTTCCATCACGTCCTTCTCGCTCGAGAGGACCTTGCATCCACAGGAATTGGTGAAGGCATCGCCATCCCCCATGTGCGTGCCCCCCTCGTCCTTCATGTGGAAACACCCATCCTCGGACTCTTTTTTCTTGAAACACCGGTCAATTGGGCAGCCATTGACCATCAACCGGTCGATACTCTCTTCGCCCTCGTAAGCCCCGGCGTACGACGCCACCTAGGGCTCCTCTCTCGGATTTCTTTCGCCGTTCGGGACAGCAGCTTTCGTGCTCTCTTGAGAAACCGCGCATCCTCCGAAGAACTTTTCACGGCTGCTAAAGCCCTCGACGAAAAACTGGCACAAAGGTAAACCAATGTCACTCATTCTTCTCTCGCTTTCGCCCCTCCTTTCTCTGGGAGTCTTCCAGCCCCCCCAAGAAGCCAAGGTCCCCCCCGAGGAAAAGTCGGTTACCTTTCAAGGCTTCGAGTTCCAAACCCCCAAAGCATGGAAACGAGCAAAGCCTGAAGGCAAAAAAATCCGCTGGGTTCTCCAAGGCCAACACGGGAAAGATCTCTCCATGAGTTTGGAACCTCTCAAAACCAAACTCAGCCCTCAACAATATTTAATGGATCGCTTTGGCCGACTCGGACGAAAGTCCAATCCCAAATACTATGGCGGAAACTCCACGGGAATCACCTTCTTGGGCATCGAATTCAACATGCAGGCAGGAAAAGAAAAACCCTCCCAAGATCGGGCGCTTATCGCGGTTTTTCAAACCAACAAGGGCTTGATCCGCTTTGTCGCAACTGGGGAGGAGACCCTCTTTCTCAAGCAGCGACCCAGTTTCAAACGGCTGCTATTCACCTTCCGAGTCAAAGGAAAGCCACTTCCCCAGCGACAGGTTTCTCCAAAGCCCTCAAGTCCTACCTCAAGACCGAGCACCTCACCCAGCTCAGCCCGTTCGAAGCCGACCTCCGTAAGGCAAACCTCGGCAAGCCCCATAAAAAAGGGATGGCTTCAAACAAAGGTCAGGGATCTTGTAATCACCTACCCAAAAGCCTGGATCAAAACCAAGCCTTCCAACAACATGCGCCTCCTTGAACTCCACATCAAAGGAAAGGCCGGTGAAGGGGTCTTATCCGCCTATTACTTTGGTCCTTCAAGTGGCTCCATTCGCATGAATCTCGACCGCTGGAAAGGGCAGTTCAGCGATCCAAAAAACGTGGTGGAGAAAGAACTCAACCAAAGCAAACACAAGACCATCTTATTGAGTCTTGACGGAAATTACGGAGGGGGAATGAGCGGAGCCAAAACCAAAGGCCGCAGCCGAATCTTCGCATGGATCACCAAAACGGCCAAGGGACCTTTCTACTTCAAGCTGGTAGGTCCCAAAAAAACAGTGGATGCATGGGAAAAGGACCTCATGGAAGTTGCGAAAAGAGTTCGCTGAAAAAGTTTATTTCCGAAGGGACTCGATTCGACCCGCTTGATCCAAAATCTGGGTAATCCGTAGCCCATAACAATCATCCACCATCACGACCTCTCCCCGAGCAATTAACTTTCCGTTTACCCGTAAATCGACAGGCTCTTCAGACTTCTTATCGAGCGGAAGAATGCTCCCCGGGCCCAGATCCAAAACCTGGTCCAAACTCATTTCAGTTCGCCCGACCTCTACAGAAATGGGGATGGGAACGTCCAAGAGAAGATCCAAATTCTGACGTTCTGCACCTTCCCCTCCACCGCCCTCGAGAGGACCAAAATCAACGTTTTGAGCCGTGATTTCCGAACTTTCCACACTATCTGTCATATTCTCTTCCATTCCGTCTTCCATGTTCTTCACCTAGAATTTCTTCTTTAGTCCACCACTTGAAGGATTTTGGTGGCATAGCGCCGACCGCGCGTCCCCAGAACGCCACGGAATTTCGTTTTCCCCTGCACTGGGATCTCCAGAAGATCTCCGGGCTTTGTAGTGAGCGTCAAAACATCCCCTTTTTTCAAGGCGAGAATATCTCTGAGGTTCAGTTCCATTTCACCCAAGATGACCTTGAGATCCATCGGAATGCCGGAAATCGTTTCCGTAAGAACACTGCGATAGACCCCATCCTTTCGCCCCTCAGACAAGAAGCGCGAGCTCTCCAATCCTCCGAGGTGAGGCTCAAGCGCGGCATAAGGAATTGCGAGCCGAATATCTCCGAACAAAGGATTGCCTGATACCTGAAAATGTAAAGCAAGGACAACTTCTTGTGCAGGGAGAACCTGAGCGAGTGAGGGGTTTGTATACCGACCAATCACCTTGGGATGGACCTCAACCATCTCTCCCAAGCCCTCTTGAATATGGCCGAGCAATGGTTGCACAAGCGCGTCCGCGACCTCGTATTCCGCTTCAGAAAGATCTTGAGGGCAAGCATGGGCTTCGCCTGTCCCACCCAGGATGCGGTCAACGGCCCCATACAACAACTCAGGTGATACCGTAAGCACCGAGGGAAACCTTAATGGGTCCATCTGAAGGATGTAGGTTCCGGTCGGATGATCCAGAAGGGAAATCCAATTGGAAAACCGGAGCTGCTCCACACCCACGCAATCACAGCTTGCCTCTAGACGGAGACGTTCCGCAATCGCAGCCCCCATTTTCCGGGCGACCATCTCTTGAATGCGTGTAAGAACCTGGAGTTCTGACCGCGTAAATCGGTTGGGTTTAAGGAGGTCTAACTCTGCGACCTTGTAAGCCCCTTGGATCTCTGCCCCAGAGAAATCAAGATCATCGGCCTCCTCCAACTCTTCCGGCATCCCCTCATTTTGAAAGAGGTCCAGAAGGGCATCGATCTCAGCATTTGAAAGAATCTCTTCCACAGGATGTTCCGAGTAAGAGGACCTACTTGATCAAATACTCGTCGAAATAGACATCCGAGACCTTGGCATGGGCCTCCTCCGAATTGGGAAAGAAGGTTTCATTTAAGATGTCCCTCATTTCCAATTTCAGCTGCAGAGCATTGTCTCCCCCCGTGAGCTCATCCACACTTTTTCCCAGCAGAAGTATTTGAATCCGACTGCGCGCCTTGGGAAGGGCTTCCACAATCACCCCTTGAGTCTTGATGTCGTCCTCAGCTTTGTATTCAAAGGAGATCCCAATCTTTGCGACATTACGCCGAGTTCCCGGATTAAATGTCCAGGAGAGCTTTTCAGGCCAAACTTTTGGGGGAAAGCTGTCCAAGTCGACTTCTTTCTTTTCTTCCTTGGGCTTCTGAGGAGCGGTCATGGCAACAACCCCCACGGCCCCACCAACCACAAGTATCATCCCAAGAAATATCGGAAGCAATTTGGACTTACGACCGCCCTCTTGTTCATCTTTCTTTTCCTTCTCATCCGCCATCGGACCTTCCCTTCACTTCTGGACAAGCAGTAAAAACTCGCACTTCCCTTTGTTATCGGCACTTTGGCCTCATGACTTGCATGGGATTCCCACCGATGGCCCTCCTCTCAACGTTTGCGCACAACCCGGATCGAAACCGTCCTCCAGGCTCCATTCTTGGATCTGTTTGCCCTCAAAACACCGGCAGAGGGACGTAATTCGGCATTGCAGCCGACCTCCCTAAGAAATTGTAAGATGTTTTGACAGCGTTGGGACGCGAGATCTAAGGGAGTCATGCTTTCGATAAAACTGGCATAAGTGCGAAATTCGACAGTAAAGTCCCCCCCATTCAGGCTCCTTGCCAGTTCATCCAAATACGCAAGTCCCTCCTGTGGAATCTCGGCAGAGTGATGGGCAAAGACAAAGGGGGCCGTCATCTCAATTTCTTCGGTAGCCTCGAGTTTCTCACTTTTACTTTGATGGAGCTCCACCTCATCCCCAGTCCTCTCCTCCTCGGACAACTCTCCCGGGGTCTTATCCTGCTTCACATAATGAGGCCTTGGCGCATTGTTCTTGCTTATGTATTCGGATCCATCCAATAACCCCCCAAGCCCCACGGTCGAATAAATTGCATTTGCCATCGAACCTCGCATTGCCTCAAGAAGACCGGCCTGCTGTTGTTGGGCATATACATTGAGCAAAATGAAGAACACTAAAAGCAGAGTCATCAAGTCTGCGAAGGTCGCCATATAGGCGGGAACCCCTGCCTTCTTTTCCTCTTTAACCTCGACAGCCATCAACGCCCTTCCTTTTTGTTCCCACTCTTAGGAAGGACCAAGATCTCAACCCTCCGGTTTTGTGACTGCTCTTCATCTCCGATCCCGCGGGTCCTGGGATGACGGGCACCTTCGGAACGGATCGTCACCATTTCCAATTGGACTCCTTCGAGCCCTAAGATTCGGGCCACGCGCCTCGCCCTAGCAAGAGCCAGGGAATCAAAGCCCCCCAAACGAGAGCCCTTGTCGGAAAGAGCATCACAATGCCCTTCAATCATAAACCTCCGGCCTCTATGCAACCTTAACCTACGCCCAAGTTTGCGAACTTCCTCCTCAAAGCTGGCCGAAAGACGATCATCTCCTGGGGCAAAACAGCTGATCGTAGTTGGGACAATCCTTACCCCCGCATCCAGAGCCTTATCGGAAATAACAAAACCATCTAATTTCCGAATCTGGTTCTCGAGGTCGGGATTGGCCTCGGGATCAGGCCGAGAAACTCCAGTGTTGGCCCGATGGTCAAGGGTGGGCGTCTCCATCAGGTCGGGCTTATTCTTTTTCTCCTTTCCCACGATCCCAAATCCACCCTTCACCATGTCCATCACCTTGTTGAGAGTGTCTGTCTCCTGGGTGGTAAAAGTAAGCATCATGATAAAAAGAGTCACCAGTAGGGAAACGAGGTCCGAGAAAGTCACCAACCATTCGGGTGCGCCCTCTGGCGGATCTTCTTCAGGAACGTCCATGCAGCCCTCCTGGTTTCGGCCCTATTCAACTCGATTCAACCGTTTTTCTTTCGCTCGGTGACAAGAAAGACTTCAGTTTCTCTTTGACCAAAGCCGGTTTATCTCCTGCCTGAATCGCAATAATCCCTTCGACCATTAAGCCCTTGAGGGCGACCTCTTCCTTGGATCGATTTTCCAATTTTGTCGCAAAGGGGATGTAAAAGAGGTTTGCGGTAAAAGCGCCATAAAAAGTCGTAAGGAGAGCGACCGCCATACCTGAACCGATGGAGCTTGGATCCGACATATTTTGGAGCATTTGAACCAGACCGATCAGTGTCCCGATCATCCCAAAAGCGGGGGCCATGGATCCCATTGTTTCGAGAATGGACTTTCCTTGAGCGTGACGGCCCATGAGATTCATAAGATCAATTTCAAGGATTTCCCTTACAGTCGCACCCGGGAAACCATCAATGATCAGGCGCAGCCCTTTTTTCATGAACTCGTCATCCAGCTCCTCGAGCTTTTCTTCCAGGGCGAGGAGTCCTTCCTTACGGGCCAGATTGGAGAAGGAAACGATTCTTTCAATCTCTTCAGTTGGGGTTGGAAGAGGATAGAGAAGAACCTTCTTGACCACCCCCATCACAGAAAGCACTGCTGATAATTTGAAGCAAGTCAGAATGGAGGCAATCGTTCCTCCCATCACAATCATGACCGAGGGTGAATCCCAAAAAATAGAGATGGGGCCACCCATCATGATTGCGACCAGAACGAGGACCAGGCCGAGAAGAACGCCAATCAGTGACGCGAGATCCATTCGGTCTTCCCCCCCTTAGTTCCAAGATGCGACTGTTCCCATGGGAAGCATCCATTGCCCCCCAATCCCACAAGGGAAAAATCGGCAGTTTGGCCGCCTTACTGTTCAAAACTGCAACAGCCCGATCCCATTGGGGTTTTGACGAAGCCTAGCCCAAACCGGGGATTGATCTTATTTAGGTCGAATCAGCTTTATAGCCCGCTGGATCAGTTGGGCTCCACGCTGAGCGTCCATGATCTCCAGAATCTTTGCTGCAGCCTCGGGGTCCATGGAAACCAAGATTTTCACAGCTAAAGCCTCTTTGTCCGGCAAAAACTCGAGAAGAACCTCCGATGCCTTTTGAGGTTTCATGAGCGCCAAGGAGACGGCCTGGCGTTTTAAGTTTTTGTTTTCACTCTTCTTGAGGATCGTAATATCTGCTTCAAACCGAGCTTTTAGAGCTTTGAGATCGGAGATCCTCCGTTCCACTTCCTCCATTTTTCGAAGCACATTGTCCATTTCCTTGCGGATCGATCCCCGACGATCTTCGATGTCGGATTCCCGAAGCTGGAGCTCAAACTCTTTTGTCTTTATCGATGCCTTTTTTGCAATGAGCTGGTCCTTCAATTCCTCCGCTGAGCGATAGAACTCCAGGATTTCTTCTCGTGTGGTCTGAGGAATAAAACTCTCCAAAGAAAAAAGCCGTTTTTTCCGAGTTCGGTCCGCTGAGACCACATGAACATCTCTCTTTGGAAGTTTCTTTTTTTCCTGCTTCTGCTCCTTCGCCTCTTCCTTCTTAGCCTCATTCTCCTTTGTTGCAGATGCGTCGATCGGTCCAAATTCATCAGAAGTCGGAGGTTCTGGCGGCTTCAAAAATTGATTTAGCACAGGAACCGACTTGACCCCTTCGGGATTTAATCTGCCAGCCACACCCAGAAGCCCCACAACGGATGCCCCAAATACAGCTACCCCCGCCGTAGCCAAGCCCATACCCGCGACAACGCCTTTCATTGGTCCATCCCTTCTCTTACAACATGATTTCCCTGCTCAAGCCGCGCCTGCCCCCTTGACAAGGAAGCAAGCTCTTCGATTTGGCTTTGTTCCAACTTGTTTTGCTCATCCATCCAAGTCTCTTTTCGGATTTCACGTAGACGATCTAATCCCTTCCGCTCTCGGTAGGTCTCAAGCCATTCGGCTTCAATCTCCGCCAAGAGGGCTTCAGACCTTCGGATCCGAAATCCTAAGCTTCTTAGGTTGGCGTGAAGATGCACCCAGTAGGCTTTCCAGATTTCCACATTGGATCCCATCTGGGCCATCTCCGTTTCCGCCTCCCTGCATGCTCTCTCCAAACTCTTCCGATTTTGAAGAAGGCTTTCATGCTCAGCTTGAGCCTTGGCGAATTGGAGGCGCTTAGCCTTCTCTGCACGAGAGACAAGCTTTCGTATCTTTTCCAATCGAAAGACAAAGCGCTTCATCGTCCCTTCTTATCGACAGAATCTAGGCTCCAGCCCCAATAATTCATAAGATCCCTCAAGAGAAGTCTTTTTTTCAACGGGCTTCCAGACCGAAAAAATCGCGTTCCAAGAGGTCTATTCCAATCTAAGGGGCATGGAACCCTTCATAAGATGCTGCCCCCGAATCATGGGAGCTAAGATGAGCCGAGGCCCGATGTCAATTTCTCCATGATTTCCCTGGTTTGGCTCAAGCTTCGTTCCTCCCCTCCTTGGAAAAGTAATTCTTGAATCCCGGGCATAAGATCAATGGCAAGATCCAGTTCGGGATCAGCCCCCCTCTTCCAGGCTCCCACCTGAATCAAATCTCGGTTCTCCTCATAGATTGAAAGAGCCTTTCTCAAAGTTCGCGCCTTCATAGTGGCTTCCGGGGGGACAATGCGATCCATCAAGCGACTTACCGATTCAAGGATATCGATAGCAGGGAAATTCCCTCGGGAAGCGATCTTGCGGTCTAAAACGATATGGCCATCCAAAAGCCCTCGAACTGTATCGGAGACCGGCTCATTAAGATCATCCCCCTCGACGAGGACAGTCAGCATTCCGGTGATCGACCCCCGGCTTGCGGTCCCAAGCCTCTCAACAACTCGGGGAAGTGTCGCAAAAAAAGAAGGCGGATACCCACGGAGTGTCGGTGGCTCACCTGCGGCCAAACCGATTTCCCGGGATGCTGCAGCAAACCTTGTCACTGAATCCATCATGAAGAGGACGTGCTTGCCCTGATCCCGAAAATACTCTGCAATCGTGACTGCGGAAAAGGTCGCCTTGTATCGAAGAAGTGGTGAGGCATCACTTGTAGCCACAATTAAAACGGATTTCGCCATCCCTTCGGGCCCAAGGACATCTTCAACGAAATCTTTAACCTCTCGCCCACGTTCACCCACAAGAGCAATCACGTTGACATCAGAACTTGCCCCCCGAGCAATCATCCCCATTAAGGTAGACTTACCAACTCCCGAGCCTGCAAAGATCCCAATTCTCTGACCAAGACCGTTTGTCAAGAAGCCATCAATGGCCGAGATTCCTGTCTCCAAGGGGGTAACAATCGCTTGCCTTTCCATTGGAGGAGGAGGATCTCGCTGGACATCCATCTCCTTTCCACGAGGAGCGGGACCACCATCAAGCGGCCGACCCAGGCCATCCAAAACTCTTCCCAGACATTCATCCCCCACCCGGATCGTAAGAGGTTGTCCCGTTTGTCGAACGGAATCTCCGGGAGCAACACCATAGGCGTTCCCTATGGGCATGAGGACAGCATGTCCTCGGGAAAAACCGACGATTTCCGCCGGGACGGTTCCTGTCTTTGAGCCCACCATACAGAGTTCGCCAAGGGCAGCTTCAAGACCAACCGCTTCAAGAGTGATCCCGGAAAGCCCGGTGATCTTCCCAACCTGCTCACGTCGCTGGGTACTTCGACTCACATCAAGGATTTGCTCCAACCCAGGTAAAGTCATTGGCCCAGTTCCCCCAGAATCTTTTTAATCATGGCCTCGAGAACAGACCCTGGGTCATGGACAATCCTGCCATGGTTGCTTTCTATGCGACAAGCCCCTGGTGGAACTCCGGGATCGACCTGGAACTCAGGCTCCCTTTGATGAGTTTGTCCTTCTTGGGCCTGACCATTCCCCCATCTTTCAAGAACCCGCCCAAGGTCCTGAGGATTTAGAAAGACGAGAAGACTCTCATCATCGGCACCTACTGCTTGGGAAAGAGACTCTCGAATAACAGGAATGAGATCATAGTTGCCGGCTTCAAGTTCTCTCCCAAGGACTTCGCCTGCAAGACGGAGTCCCAATTCCAAGATGTAAGGGGCCCATTGATCCAAACGCGTTTGGACCAATGAATGCAACTCAGGGAGAGTCCTTTGGATCGATTGAAAAACTTGAAGGACTTCTTCCCTTTCCCTCTGCTCCTGTTCAGCCCGTTCAAGGATCGGGTCCCAACAGGGCCTTCCGGAACCTCCTTCTTGAGGACCGGCTCCCTCATCGGAACACTGAAGATGAAAACGAACCTGGCGAAGCCTGGAAGGGAAACGAAGGCATTGGGTCTTCATACCATTTTCTCCCCTCCACCCCCAACTGGTTGGATATCTCCGCTTTCGATCATGGAGCGAACAGTTCCAAGGATTTCTTTTTGTGCATCAAGAACTTCGCTCAAAGGTACTGGACCCTTAGCATCCCGCTCGTCCAAGACAATCTCTCTTGCCCTTTTGGATAGGTTGTTAAAAATATTGTATTCGGTTTCCGGGCCACAGGCCTTCAGAGCCAGGGCCAGCACTGCGGTGTCAATAGAAGCCAAGACTTTCTGCATAGGTTTCTTATCCAAGAGTGCCAAATCATCAAAGGTGAACATCTCATCCCGGATCAGCTCTGCAATCTTCTCATCCTTCTCCGAGATGCCATCCAGAACTGCTTTCTCCCCGCTTCCCCCTATGTTGTTCAAAATACTTGCAGCTTTTTTTATCCAGACCTTTGGCTCCGAATGACTCACAGAGAGATCCAAATCTTTGACCTTCTGTCGCATCACTTCGACGACCCTTTGAATGACTTCAGGAGCTGAATGCCCCAAAGTCGCAATCCTGTGCAGTAGATTGGCACGCTGTTCTTCGGGAAACTGCGCAAGGACCTTTCCTGACTTCCCGGCATCTAAGTGTGCTAGAAAAACGGCAGTAATTTGGGGATGTTCATCCACAAGAAGACCCGCCAAGTCTTCATCCGAGATCTCTTCGAAGACAGCAAAGGGTCTCTGATCGAGGGTCTTTTGTTCAACATTGTTGATCAGAGAACGGCCCTTCTCCTCCCCAAAGGCCTGTTTCAAAACAGTGCGAATGGAATCCCCAACATCCCCAAGTAAAAGACCGGCACCTTTAAACCTCTCAGCAGCTTCGGAAAACACAGATACAAGATCGCCCTCACCGAAAGCGATCTCTTCCAATTCCTTCATTGCACGCGTCAAAGTTTCCACTTGATCTTCACCCATATGGCGAAGAATATTGGCGGAAAGATCGGTATCGATACCCAGAAGGATAGCTGCCACCTTTTGGGTCTTGGTAAGGCCTTCACTCATTATGCATCTACTTTCTCACGCAACCAATTCTCCATGAGCCGACTCACCCCTCCTGGGTCCTCAGCCACAACCTTCTCAATCTCTTTTCTCAATTTTTTGATTTGCTTTGCGGGGTTGACTTCTTCTTCCCCGCCGGAATCAGAACCGGCTCCCAAACCACCGACTCCGACCGACAACCCCGACGATTTTTTCCCCTTCTTGAGCAGACTTCTCAAGAAAAGAAGAACAAAAATGATGGAGAGAATCTGCGCTCCAAGGGGGCCATATTGCTTCACGGTCTCCAAGATCCCACCCTCAGGAGAAGCCTCGGTTTCGTCCTTTGGAAATTCGGTAATGGCCGGGGTAATGGAACCGTCTCTTTTAGAATCCCACCCGACAGCTCCCATTACGAGGTTGACAATTTGGCCTTTGTCTTTTTCTAAAGTCTTGTCAATCGCCAAAGAAATGGTGATTTTTTTTACTTCTGGGGCCAAGGGCCGGGTAATCCGGGTCCCGAGTGTCGACTCGTAAACCTCATGAGTTCGACTTTCTTCTTGAGTATTTGCTCCCGCTCCTCCGCCCCCCTGCCCGGCAGATCCACCAGCGATAGACCCAACTCCAGGGTCTCCTTGGGCCGTTTTTGGGCGGTTTATTGAATTGGACTTTGTTGAGGTTTTTTCCCTCAGAACCTTATCTTCGGGAACAATCGCCTCTTTGAGACTCGTAATCGTATTCGCATAGGTCACCGAAGCGGTCACCTGGGTTTTCCCGGGATACAAGCGCTCAAGGGCCATTTGTGCCTTGGCAGTCAGGATCGAGGAGTGCTTCATCTCGAGAGCAAGAAGATCTGAGCTTGCTCCCCCGCCTCCAGCCTCCCCTTCGGAAAAAGAATGACCGTCCGTGCTGTTGACCGTCACCATCGATCGATCGATCCCCAAGGACTTTGTTGTGATTTCAACCGCCTGCCTGGCTACAGACTTGAAAGCTTCTGGATTTCTCAAAGAAATAATGACGCTTGCACTGGGCCGAACGGATTGCTCCTTGGAAACAAAAAAGCTTCTCTTGGGGTTGTTATAGATTACTTTTGCCCAAACCACAGAACGGTTAGCTCGGATCGCTTTTTCAACTTCTTTGGCTCGCACCCGCCTCATCATCTCCCGCGTCATATCCCTGGACATGGTCACGGAATCTAAGGCATTCAACCCCCCGGAATCATCACTGCCTTTCCCCAAGCCGGCTTTAGCCATCGCAGTCCCGGCCTTGGAGCGATCTCTCGAGTCAACCAGAAGGACATCACCCTGAAGCCGAATACGAATTCCTGCATCTTCAAGGAGCCTGATGGCTTTCGCTCGTTCTTCCCCCACCAAATCGTTGCGAAAAGGAACGAAGTCCGGACGAGTTCCAAAATAGACCAGAGAACTCATCCCAAGAACAACTGCCGTCAAAACAACGCCAACGATCAATCGTTGAGCGCCAGTCAGTTGAATCCAGATATTCTTGAGTTGGCTAATCAGATCCTGCAAAAACTGTGGCATTCTCCACCTTTTGGTAATGCGAGATTAAACTTGGATCCGAGTGACTTCTTTCCACGCCTCGACAAGGCGGCTCCGGATTTCCAACATGAGCTTGAAGGCCACATCCGATTTTCCCATTGCAGCCATCACCTCTTCCACGCTTTTTGTTTCCCCCGTTACCAGGCCCTCCATCTTTCTTTTGACTTCCATTTGCTTTCCTGTCACTTCTTTCAAGCCATCCAACAGGATGCTTCCGAAGTCGACTTCCTTGGGTGCTTGCCCTTCGCTGTCCCCTGCAATCTCAGGATCCAGGAATGGATCTCCCCCATGAGGCTGGATCCCCCGTAGGGGCTTTTGAATCAAAGCCTTTGCACCCCCCTGAAGCATCTTGAGAGATTCCATCAGCGAGTACTCATATTGGAAACGGTTTGCTTCGCCATGGCCCTATAAGCCCTGAAAGCTTGGAGGTTGGAAACAAAGGATCGACGCGCAGAAGCTAGATCAACCATCTCAAACATAATATTGACATTAGGAAGGCGGACGAAACCTTCCGAGTCAGCATAGGGGTGACCCGGGATCCTCACCCTCGGATGCTCGCTTTTTAAGTCGGGGACAATACTTTGGACAGCAACCCCTCCCACGACTCCTTCTCCATCCAAGATTTCTTTGAATGTCACTTGCTTCCTATTGTATGGACCATCCGGGCCAACTGTGTTGGCATTGGCGATATTGGAGGCAATGACATCCAGCCGAGTTCGCTCAGCTGCCATTCCCGAAATGGAGACATCAAATCCACTAAAGAGTCCATCCGTCATTGTGGTTTCCTCCTTCAACGAGCCCTAATCGCTTCTATCAGGGTTTTATAAGTTCCACCTGCCGCTTTAGTGAAAACCTCATGGAGCAGTTTGACCTTCTCCATTTTCATGAGTTCATTCATGACATTGACGTCATTACCATTGGCTTTCACCCTCGTCTTCCCCTCACGCACGAACGAAAAACGGACACCGGCCAGGTGGTCTCCATCACCCATCACCTCACTTAGGACCGATTCAAACTGAACATCCTTTGTCCGATAGCCAGGGGTATTTTGGTTTGCAATATTGTTGGAGATAGCTCTCTGCCTGAGCTCTAATCCCGCAAGTGCTTTCTCATAGAAGAGAGTGATTCGATCCAGGTTCATCCTTTCAATCCTTTGCCTTTGAAGTGCCCATATGACTGGACTTTAGTTATCGGCAAAAGTTGTCGGAATTCTTTACG
>JALSSW010000094.1 GCA_026984035.1 Planctomycetota bacterium | reverse complement strand
AAAGGGCGAAAGCGCAGCCCTTCGTTCTCGTGGGTGTTGACCAACAGGGCCTCCTGAAAATTGGATTGATCCAAATTTTCGAAGAGTTTCCAATCGTCTCCGATTGGAACCACAGGACCAGCAAACCAAGAAATGAAAAAAGGAAGCAGGAGAAGGAGAAGGAGGCAAAAAGAGAAAAAAAGAGGGCCCACCCCGTCTCGAGAAGCCGAAGGATTCGGAAACGGGGAAAGATTCATCGGGGACTGCTTGAGGGTTGTTTTACGAGTTTTTTGGCTTGAAAAGCCAAATCCTCTAAAAGTTCTGATTTTGTCTTTTCTGCAAGGTTTTTTAAATCTTTTTCCAGGCTGGGATAGTCTTTGGAGTTGCCTGCGGCCAACCCTGCAAAAAGTCGGATGCGCTGGACTGGAATGGGTGAGGAAGGGGGGAGGGGGGCAAGGCGTTTCCAGGCTTCTTGGATGCGTCCGATTCGGTAGGCAAGGCTTCCCAATAAGTCAGGAGAAGTCTCGAGCATCCGGACAAGGTTGGCTTGTGACTTTTTACGGGCCGCCAGGTCATCGAGAGCGTAGTAGGCTTGAAGGCGTGCGATGTCTCGTTCGACTCGTGGAATCGGGACGTTGAGGGCTATAGATTTAAGACTCTCCAGACCTTTTTTCGGGAACCCTGCTTTTTCGGCAAGCTTGCTGTCCAGGCACCAGAGGTCAATGGAAGACGGAACTTTTTGAAGGAATCTATGGACTAACTTTCTAGGGAGTACAGCTCGATCCGCCAGGTTTTCTAAAACCTGAGCGCAACCCTTTACATGCTTTAGAGCGGACCAGTTTCCATTCAAAAAACCATGAAGCCAGGTCCGTAAGAGTTGACGGGCCGCTTCCTGTCCCTTGTCCTGAGAATAGGCTTCGGCGAGAAGGAGGATGGCTTGAGCTGGTGGAGGATTGGTGGGGAGTTCCTTATCCCTTGTCCAAAACCCAGCTTTTTGGATTAAACGTTCGACTTCTTTGGGTCTCTTGCCTTCTTTAAGGATTTGGGTCGCGATCTCATAGGCCTTGCTTTCTGTTCTTCTTTTTCTGGCAGGATTTTTTTCATGGGCTAAAGAACTGAGATAGAGGCGGAGGGCTTCGATCTTTTTCCCCTGCCGCAGGCTACCTTCTGCGAGGAGGCGAAGCGGGGCTGGGTCGCTCGGGGCAAGAAGGCTTGCGACTTTCAACCACGAACGAGCGTTTTTAGAGGATCCTAAACTTAGGGCCAGTTTGGCCTGGCCTTCGGCGAAGACAACAGGGATACGGTTTCCCGGAAAAATACCGAGCTTGGTCATGACGAGGAGATAACGGATGAGCATGTCCGGCTGGATCAGAAGGTCTGGAGCCTTGTCTTCGAGGAGGGAGAAGATCTCGTCATAGGCTGGAGTAAAGAACAAGCCCGGGCTTCCAAGGACGAGATGAAACAGGGTGCCTGCGGCGTTTTCTTTGCGGTCGGAGAGGATTTGGTGGAATGAAAGGAGGAGATCATAGGTTTCCGGGAGAAAAACAGGGTCTGAGTCCCCTTGGGTCTCCGGGATCAGGCTGAGTATCTCGGCCTTTCCGAAATCCTCAAATGCTAACTCGGGGGCAAGGGCGAGAGATTCGAAAATGGTAGGGGCATGTTCTCTGAGGACCTTCTGAAACGCTTCAAGGGGAAGAGGGATCTTGGCCTTCCTGCGATCCTTTTCACTCAGAAGAGAAAGTTTAAAGCTTTGCTCCAGAAAGATGGGAAGCCAGACGCCGGGGATTTTGGCCTTGCGGAAATAGTTCAAGGCCTCTTTCTTTTTTCCAAGCTTCCAAGCTAACCAGCACAAGTGAAGGGGGTTGCCTTTCCATGCTCCCAGAATGCGGAGAACACGCTGTGCTTCTGAGGATTTGCCTTCGAGAAGAAAATGGATGGCGAGCAGGGGGCCGGCCGCATCCCCATCAGGAAAGCTGAAAGCCCGCTCCAAGGCCTCTCTCCCTTCCTTTTGTTGATCTCTTTTGAAATAGAGTTTGGCAAGCAGAATGAGGGTTTTGCCGTTTCGAGCTTTTTCAAAGGTTCCGTTCTTTCCCTTGTTCTCAAAGAGAATCTTGCAAAGGGCAATGGAGGGAGCAATCTCATGGACTTTGGCAAGGGTTTCTGCGGTTCTGATCAATTGTTTGCCCGAAGGCTGGCTCGCGATGAACTCTTGGACCAGTTTCGGGATCTTGTTCCGGACCCGTCCCTCAATGGCTGCGTTGATGGCTAAGGCCAAGGCGATGGGACGCTTTTTTCCTTTCACCTTAAGGAGGGATTTGAGTGCCTCTTGGTGTCGCCCCAATCCAAGGAGGGCTTGGCTTCGAATCCATTCGAAGCGGGTTGGATTCTCCTTTGAAGCGGGAGACTGTTCAGCTACGAGTAGGGCCTTGGAGTCATCTTTTTGGGTGAGAAATCCCTCTCCTAAGAGAAGGGCGCTTTCAATGGTCTTGGGGTGCTTAAGGACTAAGTCGATTCGTGTCTCCTCCAATTCGGTTTGAGGGCCTCCCAGCTTCTCAAGAGCCCGTTTTCGAAGCAGGAGAGCTCCAAGATGATTGGGTGCATCAGCAAGAATTGTGGCCGTCTCGAGGAGAACCTGTTTGGCCTCTCCTTGGGCCATGAAGCTCTGTGCAAGAATGAAGCGTGCCGTTGTCGACCAGGGATAACGCTGCAAGATTCTTCGAATATTGGGTTCCGCTATCTGTGGAAGGCCCAAGGCGATGGCTCGGGCCGCAATCCCAAAGTGTAGGAGAAAGTGGGGGACATCCTCGGGCAAGGTCCGTTTCTCCCGGATCAACTTTTCCAGGATGCGACCGGAATCTTGCCCCCCACTTTTGAATTCCCCGTCCTTTATGGCAACTAGGAGTTGCAAGGCTTTTTCCCGGCTCCCCTTTTGATCAGCCATGGAGAG
>JALSSW010000093.1 GCA_026984035.1 Planctomycetota bacterium | reverse complement strand
CCCATCGACTGGAATCTCGTCGGTCTAACCGCCTATTGCCAGGCTGTCCTCTATGACATCAAATACAAAAACCTCCAATTCACAAACCGAACGGACAATAAAATCAAATACCCATGGGAAAAATGAAAACGCATTCCCAATGCCAACACTTGAAAAAAAGTTAGGGGATGAAGCATCCTCCAATCCCTCCAATCGGGTGAAAAGAATTTAGATCAGCTCCTCGCATCCCTTCCCAGCAAAACAGATGGAGAAAGCGTCTGGCTTGTCCTCCAACACCTCCTTGCAAACTCCTGGCGAACCGGGGTCCGCATGGACCCTGCAGGAACTTTCAAGGTCAATGGGAAGATGACACCCTAGTTCCTTTTCTCTCAGCGAAGGGACCTCTTTGCTGCTTTACAAGACAGAAGCTTTGCCCCAGAATCCTTAGGACGGAAGTGAAGCTGTTCACGTTCCTCTCTTCCCGCTTCTCCTCCGTCTTGGACACTTCTCTTTCTCATTCCAAACTCGGAGGCTTCGACGATGCAGTGCCGTACCCAAAGATCCCACATCCTTCCCCCTCTTCTTTGTCTGGCTCTTGGGCTGGCGGGCGTCCACAACGCGGCGGCCCAAGTGAAACCGGGGCAATACATCGTTACAGTCGCGACCAAGACTGGGACCACGCCCAAGGGTGAGATGTATCTGGTGGACCCCGCAACGCGCACAGCAACAGCCCTCACTCTCCCCAGCGCCCTGCAAAAGAACGTCAACTGCATCACTCTGATCAACCCGGTCCAGGCCTATGTCGGGACGGTCGGTACGGGGGGACCCGCGGAGATTTTCAGGATTACGATTGCGGGGACGAAGGTCACAGCCACGAAATTGAATTCGAGCGCATTGGCGGGCGGCAACCTGGCCCAGATTGTTCCTCTGGGTAAAAACCTCTATTTCACAACGCAGGACAGCAGCAACAAGGGTGGAGTCCTCCAGAGTGTCCCTGCAGCGGGGGGCGCCCCCACCACCTTGATGAACCTGGGAGCTTCCAGTCTTTGGCCAACAAGCAACCTGGCCAACTCGGTCGCCGGTTTTGGAAGCCGCATTTTCATCGGCACCTGGGGCATCAATCCCGTGGTCCTTGCCTATGACACAGGAACAAAAAAACTCTCCACCTTCCTCAAGCTCCCGAAAAGCAAGGTGCTGAACACCTATTTCTATCCGGTGAACATGCAAACGGGCGTCATCGGCGGCAAGCTCACTCTTGCTGTTTGCGGGCTTTATGGAGACCTAGCCTACTTCAACCTCCTCAATGGCAAGCTCATCGCTCACTATGTGGCCGGAAAGGATCCTTCCCGCTCCGTTGTGACCAACTACAACTTCTCCAATTCCTTTGCCTTCAACCCGGACACGGGGGATTGGGGGATCGGCACCAGGGATGGGGCCTTGGACATCGTCGTACCCGTGGGGGTGGGTCATGCCTTCCAACGGGCAGTCGATAAGCTTGGCTCCAACCCCACTGTGACAACCAACAGCGTGAATGGGATCGCCTACCTGCCAGCAGGTTCCAAGGGCTACGCTCCCTATGGAGCAGGCTGCTCCGGAAACACGAAGTTCACCCCCACCAGCGGAGGCTTCGGTATCCCGACCAAGGGGAACAAAAACTTCAGCTTTGGAGTCGGTTCTGCGACCCAGGGGATCCCTGCCCTTCTCCTCGTGGGGACGGCCCCACTGTCTTTGGACCTGACGGCTGCGGGGGCGCCGGGATGCTTCCTCCGGCAAAACAATATCTTCATCCTCCCGACGGTGACGGCAGGAATCAGGGCAGGCCTGGGCCAAGCCTTCATCCCCATCCCTCTGCCGAATGTGGGAGCCACCCTCTACACACAATGGGGCATCGTGGATGCTTCGGCCAACAGCCTGAAGGTCATCTTCAGCGACGGGCGAAAGCTGGTCCTCTGATGCCAAAGATGCGGAGTCTTCTCCTTGCGGCCTTTTTGGGGCTGAGCCCCTGTTCGGGTCAAGGGAGGGTCCCTCCGCGGAAGGGGGAGCCCTTCCCCCTTCTCCGCTTTCCCCTCCTTGGAGGCAAGCCTGGGGAAACAAAGTCTCTCGCCGCCTGGCGAGGACATAAGGTCCTGCTGATTCAATTTGCCTCCTGGTGAGCGGGCTGCCGCCACAAGGTGCCCGGGTGGTACCAAAAACTCAAAAACCTGCAAGAAACCGGCAAACTCCAGATCGTCGGGCTGATCCAAGAACAACATCCAGATCGCTGCAGGCTTTTCATGGCCTGGAAGAAGCAACGTTTCCCCATCCTGGTCGACACTCTGAACCGGGTGGGTGTCCATGCGATCCCTATGATGTGGGCCTTGGATGAAGGAGGGATCGTCGTCGAAACGCGGCCCAAAATGACATGGCTGCTGAAGGTTTTTCTAGGGCAAGGCTCCAAGAACACGAAACCCACCCAACTCCCTCCACCCCTCCCGGATCCGCCGGGGGTCCGCGCCTTCCTCGCAGGGAAATGGAAGAAAGCCATTGCTCTCTTTACGCAGTCCTGCCGAAAGAACCAGGAAGACGGCCGAAGCTTTTTCCGGCTGGGCTGCGCCTTCAGGGCCCGTTTCGATCGTAAGCAGCGGAAGAAGGGGGACTTCCAAAAAGCGATCGACGCCTGGACCCGAGCGGTTGCTCTCTCCCCCCAAAACTACATTTTTCGAAGACGCCTGCAGCAATACGGTCCCAGGCTCAACAAACCCTATCCCTTTTACTCCTGGGTTGAGAAGGCCAGGCGGGAACTCCGAAAACGTGGCGAGATCCCACCC
The DNA here is from genome assembly GCA_026984035.1 of Planctomycetota bacterium. Taxonomy (GTDB): domain Bacteria; phylum Planctomycetota; class UBA1135; order UBA1135; genus HyVt-539. Next base: position 218 of record JALSSW010000093.1, on the reverse strand, counting down.
CCTCTCCTCACCGAACCCAAGGGATCCGAACTCGCCTCCCCAATGCCGAAGGGGATCTCCGTCCGCAATTCCCCTGCCCGCGAACCCGATCCCAAGGGCAAGGTCCCCCGGGATCTCAAAGACAGCATCGGGTTTGAGGCGGTCCTGGCCCCCCGCCCCGCGCAACCGGGATCCAACCTGGCGGTCCACCTCATTTTCCGCCCCAACCCAGCTTTCGG
>JALSSW010000092.1 GCA_026984035.1 Planctomycetota bacterium | reverse complement strand
GTCCGAATGGAGGAGCCCGGGTAGTTTACCGGGGTGTGGAAGGGGACCCTAAGGATCCCAGGACATTGGTTGCCGGGTACACGCCCGTCCTCTTGCCGAGAAAGGAGTTGGATGGGAGCAAAAAACTCGTCCCGCAAAACCTGATGAGTACCTTCTATTGGGTGGACGAGAGCAGTGGCAAACGCGTTCCACTTGCTTTGCTGAAGAAGGCCCTCTTCAAGGATGGCTCCTATCGTTCCGAAGTTGTGAAGGCCTTGGATCGAAATGGCGACGGAAAGCTCGAGGACCATGAGCTCAGGCTGGACAATGCAGAACGCAGTCAGGCGATTGCTGGCTTACTCAAGCAAGCCGGAGTTGCCAAGCCTTTGATCAAGGGCGAGATCCTTCCCTACGGTGTCCACCATGGGGTTGCTCCTGGGAACTGGGCAACAAGAGATTGCCAGGTGTGTCATGGAGCCAAATCCCGTTTCGGAGAAAGTTTTGTTCTTGCCTCCTATTTACCTGGAGGGGTTCGCCCCAGGATGAAGAAAGGCTCGATTGTGAGCCTTGTGGGAGAACTGAGCCAGGCTGAAGATGGAAGTCTTGTCTACCGCTCCGATCCCCAGCGTGCGGGTGTCAGTATCCTGGGCTTCGGCCAAAACCGCCTCGTGGATCGGATTGGGGTTTGGGCGGTGATACTTGTGATTTGTGGTGTGTTTGTGCATGGGGGAACCCGTGTGTTCTTGTATTTCTATGCTCGCAATGGCCGAGCGACGCATAAGGGGCCATCCGTCAAAGGCTCCAAGCCGGAGAGTGGCCCCTCCGGGGAGGTGACAGCATGAAAAAGGCAGTCAAATTTTACACCTTCCACGAACGCGTTTGGCATTGGATCCAGGCGTTCACGATCATCATCCTGATTATCACCGGGATGGAAATTCAATCTCCACAGAGCTTTCACCTTCTGGGGTTTCAGCTCGCCATCGTTACGCACAATGTTTTTGCCGGGTTGCTCCTTTTCAACGCGGTCATGGGACTCTTCTATTTCCTGACCAGCGGAATGATGAAACAGTATATCCCCGGAGAATCGGGCTTTTTTATCAAGGCTGTTCTCCAGGCCCGGTATTACCTCTTCGGGATCTTTCGTGGGGAACCCCATCCCATGGAGACAACTCCCGAACACAAGTTGAACCCTCTCCAAAAGCTGACCTACCTGATGATCCTCAATGTGCTTCTGCCACTTCAGGTGATCACAGGAGTCTTGATCTGGGGGGCGCAGCGCTGGCCCGAAGCTGTGGCAAAGATTGGAGGCTTGGCTGTTCTTGTCCCGATCCACGCGCTCGGTTCTTGGCTGTTTCTGGCCTTCACGATCATGCACATCTATTTGACGACGACAGGGGAAACTCCCACTGCCAACATCAAGGCCATGATTACCGGATACCACGAAGAAGAAGTTCCTGATGAAAAGCAGGAGGCGAAATCATGAAAGCGAAAAAGGGAAATACCCTTTGGAATCCATATGTGGGAGGCACCTTTTTGGGGGTCATCCTGTTCCTTGCCTTCTTGCTGACCGGGCATGGTTTGGGGGCTAGTGGAGGTCTTGCCCGTGTTTTAGGGGGGGCTATGGATGTGGTTGCCCCCGAACACATGCGGGAGTCCCCCTACCTCTCCCGCTATGTGGACGGCCCTTTGAGCCATTGGATCATTCCAATGATTTTGGGCCTGGTTCTTGGCGGATTCTTGGCGGGGTGGTGGTCCGGGAATCTCAAGGTGGAGACGTACCGGGGGCCTCATACACGCAAAAAGACTCGTTGGGTCTTTGCTGTGATCGGCGGGGCGCTGGCCGGTTACGGGGCTCGTTTGGCCAGAGGATGCACCTCAGGGCAAGCTCTCACCGGTGGAGCCTCCCTCTCGGTCGGGAGTTGGGCATTTATGCTTGCGGTCTTTGCGGGTGGCTACGCAATGGCCTGGTTTGTTCGAAAACTTTGGAACTAGGAGGTGAGCCATGGGACCTTTTGAATGGAGCGGGTTCGCCTTTTTCCTGGTCAACCTCCTCTTAGGTGTTGGATTCGGTATCGCTTTACAGCGGAGTGGATTCGGTGATTCCAGGCGTATTGCCGGTCAGTTCTATCTCACAGATCTAACCGTTCTCAAGGTGATGTTTACGGCCATCGTTGTGGCAATGCTTCTTCTCCTTTGGAGCAGCGCCTTGGGATTCTTGGACATGGATAAGGTTTTTATTGATCAAACCTATTTTAGTTCGGGGATTCTTGGCGGTTTCCTTCTGGGAGCTGGAATGATCGTGGGTGGCTATTGTCCAGGGACAAGCCTCGTTGCGAGTTCCAATTTCAAGATTGATGGAATGTTCTTTATCGGCGGACTTTTCTTGGGAATCTTTGCTTTTGGAGAGACGGTTCCTGAGTTCTGGGATTATTTCCAACAGTCGGGTTATCGAGGGACGTACACCTTGGACCAATGGCTGGGAACTTCTAAAGGGATGACTGCTATTTTGGTTACCTTGTTGGCATTGAGTGCCTTTTGGGGTGTCTCCAAATTGGAGGCCTCGAGGGATCCTGACTATGTTCCTTCCAAGGCAGCTCGAGTTGCAGCTCTCTTCGCAATCCTTTTGAGTGTGGGATTGCTCCTTGTTCCTCAACCAGGATTGGATACCAAGATCAAACGCTTGGATCCTCAGCTTGAAACTCTCTTGACGCATCGAGATGTTCAAATCGATCCCGCGGAGTTGGTGGATTTGATGCACAATAACCAGGTCAAGCTGGTCCTTCTGGATTTAAGGCCGGAGCGTGACTTCAATCTTTTCCATCTTTTGGATGCGAAAAATGTCAGGATCGAGGATCTTCGAGGAACCTTTCCTTCCACCATTGATCCCATTTCCATTGTCATCCTGATGTCCAACGATGAGGCCATGGCTACCAAGGGATGGAAGATCCTCCGGGCCAAGGGTCTTTTGGGATCCTACATCTTGGATGGTGGAATCAACAAATGGTTGGATATCTATGGGAGTGTCGCTGACAAAAAGCCCATCCCGCTTCCTGAAGTCTTACAAGAAGATGTCTTTCGTTATACCTTTTCCGCAGCCTTTGGGGATCGTGTCAACATTGCATGGCCCGACCATCACCACATGCATCTTCCGGAGAGAGAGTACAAAAAGAAGGCGAAGAGCTTGAAGCCTGTGACTCTTTCTGGAGGAGGCTGCGGATAAACGCCAAAAGGCTTGTTTGTGGGGCTTGCATGTGGGATAGGGCCTCTGAAGAAAGTGTTCCGTCCGCGTTTTTAGGTCGCGGACGGATGCTTTCAGTCGTGGGGCTGTTCTTCTGTCGAGCTGCGAGCGGATGCCCCAGAAGGGCATCGCCTTGATTAGTTACCGATCAGGCCGCGTCCGTAGTTGCTGGAAGTTAATTTGATCTTGTTGGCCTTGGGGTCCACAACCAGGAATTGGTTGTAGAAGCGAACGCAGAGGAGGCTGGGGCTGCTCGGGATGGCGAGCTTGACGCTGGCCTTGCCGCCTGCTGCTGCGAGTCCGAGAAGGAAATCAGGACGGACATAGAGGAAGCAGCCGGGAGCGCCCGCCCCAGTCAGGTCTGCAGGGAGGGGGCTTGCGTTGCTGGTACTCAGAATCAGAACTGTGGGGGAGACGGGGGTCGGTGCATTGCTCAAGTTGATTTGGACCGTCTTTCCCATCTGAGGGATGCCGGTAGCGGTGAGGCTGGGGGCTTGACCATTGCTGCCTTTACAGCCGACTCCAAAGAGGGCGTACCCGGCTTTGTCAAAACAAAGCTCCATTTTGAGGGCAGCAGTGCCTCCCACTGTTCCTCTTGCGGGGGGGTTGGTGGTCCATCCGAAAGCATAAAGCCTCGGTTGTTTTCCCGTATGGAACCCAAGTCTGGTGGACCGAGGGGCACCGGCTCCCCGGACTTCGACTTCAATTACAAGGTTTCCGAATTGTGGGATGTAGAGGAAGTCCTTTTGGAGGCCGATGGGGTTCCAGGTATTTGCAGTGTTGTGCCAGGTGTAATTCTTTTGGCTGAGAACCGTTTTTACTTGTCCCCCCAGATTTGTTGCGAAGGTTGAGGAAAGGGTTGCACTTTTCGAATAACCCATTTTGACGACGATAGAGTCGAACTGGCGAATGCCGGTCCCGCAAGGGGCGAAGGCTAAGGCGCAGATGCGAACGGGGGCTTTCGAAATTTTTGCTGCGGGAATCAGGGTTTGGTATTTCTGATTCTTCCAGGTGGAGCTTGTTTTCTGCGTGCCAAAAGGGATGACATTACAACCACCCGAGGCGGCGTTGCTGTCAGGGATGTAGACGCACTTGTTTTGTGCCGAGATCGTTGAGGCGAAGAAGACAGTTGCTGCGATTAAAAGTTTAGCTTTCAAGTGGTTTTCTTTTTTTGAGGGAAAAGGGCATCGAGCGAGAGTGAGCCATTGGAGGCCCAGTACCGCGTTCTTAAGGACAGAGTGATGCCTCTGGACTTTAGAAGGGATCGTCCAAAGCATAATGGGTGAGGGGAAATGGGGAATTGCGTGGAGGATGGTGATTTACCTGAGTTTCCTTTCTGCGTTTTTATGCGGGTGGGGTTTTACCATCAAAAAGCGGCGTCGCCGAAGGATGATGGCTTCTATGAAAAACCTGAGATAAACCCCAAGGAAGTTTTTTTGGCGAAGGAGGATCTTGATCCATCCCGCTTTGCGTTGCGCTCTGAGTCGTTTCCGTGTTTCTAGGATGGCTTTGCGATCCGAGAACGCTGCTTTGCGTGCGCGGAACACAATGCGAGCAATTTCCATTTGGCCAAAAAGTGGTGAGAGGAGGAGGACGGCCAGGTCTCGCGCAAGGATCCAGGGAAGATCAAGAAGGAGAACTTGCCAAGGTAGATTGGCCCAGATCGCCACGGTTAAGTTGCGCAGAGAACGAATGTGGAATTCTTCATTGCGAACCTTGGCGATGCTGACATTGAGCTTGTGGTCGACAATAGCTTTTGGGACATAAAGACAGTCATAGCCCAGGGCTTGGGCTCTGAGGCTGTAGTCCACATCCTCAAAATTGGCAAAGAAGCTCTCATCGAGCATGCCAACAGTTTCCAGGAGTTCGCGGCGGAGCATCATGGCCCCACCACAGGCTGCGAGGAGGCGGATGGGGCGTTGGTAGTCCGACACCGGACGGTCCCGACCTCTTGGGACGGCATCCCCATTCCAAAGGATTTCTACCCCTGCGTTTTCGAGAAGTTCGGGTTGGTGATAAAAACGCATACAACTCGCAAAAATCCCACAATCAGGTGCGCTGCCGGCAGCGGAGACAAGTTCAAGCGCCCAGTGGGGGTCCGCGATTGCGTCATTGTTCAGCAAAGCCGCAAAGGTGGCCTTTTTCTCCTTCTTGATCATAGAAAGGGCCAGGTTGCAACCTCCGGTGAATCCAAGATTTGTAGGGCTGCGATGTAGGCGGATTTTGGATCCGAATTCTTCCTCCAGCTGATCAGCCTCCTGATTCTGGGATCCGTTGTCAACGACGTGGATTTCTATCCTTTTCCAGCTTTGTTTGAGGAGGGAGAGGATGCAGAGACGGGTGTCCTCTAGGCCATTCCAGTTCAGGATGATGATCGAGACAAGGGGGAGCATGAGGCTTTCATAGCCCTCTTTTGAGCTGATGTCACGAAATGGGAAACACCTAGCCTTGTGCTTTGTCTTGAAAGGACTTGTGGTTAAGATCCCAAAATGCTCCGATTTTTTGTTCGCATTGGGCGACTGGGGTGTGTCCTTTTCCTACTCCCACTTTGGCCGCTTCTTGCGACCTTTGTCCGGCGGAAGTTTCAGCTTGGAGAAGTCCAGGCTGGAATCCCTCCCCAAAGGAAAGTGATTCCTAAGCGGGAGGCTCCCAAGGACATTGCCGTGTTGATCGTCAGTTGGAACGGCAAACATTTGCTCGAATCCTGCATGCCCGCTCTGCGCAAAGCTTTGGATCGGGTGGAAGGGAAGCACCAGATCATTGTCGTAGATAATGGATCCCAGGATGACACTGTTGGGTGGCTTAACAATGAGTGGCCCGAGGTCGAGGTCGTTCCGCTGGACAGAAATCATGGTTTTGGGGAAGCCAACAACATCGGTTTCGAGCGCGTGGGGCGGTCCCACGTTCTTCTGCTAAACAATGATATGGTGGTGGAAGAGGATTTTTTAGAGCCCCTTCTGCGCGGCTTCGACCGGGAGGATGTGTTCGCAGTCTCTTCCCAAGTGCTCCAAGAGGAGGGCAAACGCAGGGAGGAGACGGGGCTGACGGGGGGAGCTTTTCGTGGGGGCGAAATCCATTACTTTCACGATGAGGTTGAAACAAACTCCCAGGGCGCTTCCGGTCATGCTTCCCCCATCCCGATCCTTTGGGCGGGGGGAGGAGCAAGCCTCTATGACATGGAAAAGATTCGAATCTTGGGTGGTTTCGATCCCCTCTTTTTTCCGGCTTATTGCGAAGATACAGATCTTTCTTGGCGTGCTTGGAAATTAGGTTGGAGGAGCCTCTTAGCCCCCGATTCGAAGGTCTTGCATCGGCATCGTTCCACATCCAGCCGTGTTTTCAGTAAATCATTCCTTCGAACCTTGGTTCGGGCCAATCAATGGACCTTCCTTTTGCGTAATCTCACCGATGGGCACTTGATCTCCTTGGTCGAGAAACGGCTTTTCGTGAATCTTTGCCGTTCGGTTCTTCATGATGGGGTCTTCGTGACGCTAAAGGGGTGCAAATGGGTTCTCAACCGTGCCCCAAGGATCCGTGAGACTCGAGGTCTTAGCCCGATGTTCAATCGTATCCCGGATCAGGGGATTCTGAGCTTGGACCGGCGGTATGTGGCAGTCCCCGAGGAGGATGGAGGGCTCCCCAGGGTTCTGCTTGTATCCGCCTTTGTCCCTCGCTTCGGTTTCCATGCGGGGGCACAGCGAATCTACCAACTGCTGAAACGCCTTTCCCGGCGTTGGCGGATTAGTGTCCTTGCCTTTGCGGAAACCCAGGACGAGGCTGAAGCGGCGAATCAGTTGGGCTTTTGCGAAGAAGTTGAGGTCATTATTCGAGGGCAGTCCTTGGGTGAACCCAACCCCTTTGGAGTGGAGCCACCTTCTATTGTCCATGAATATGGAAATCCCAAAATGCGCGAAGCGATTCGGCGCAAGCTGACCTCCGGCCGCTTCGATCTGGTCCAGTTCGAGTATCTGCAGATGGCGTACCTCTTCCCCGAAGGTTGCTCGGTTCCTTCGGTGCTTACTGATCACGAGGTGCAGTGTTTTAATTTTGAGCGGCAGGTCAAAAAGAGCAAAGGCTTTGCAAAGTTAAAGGCTTATTCATCATGGATGAAGATGTTGCGCTTTGAGATGCGCGCCTGTCGTCGCTTTGACAGGATCGTTACCATGACCAAGGAGGATGCGGCAGCTCTCCTGGCTTATGATCCCCAGATTCCAGTTGTCGTCAACAATACTGGTGTTGATGTTTTAGAGCTGAGGCCGACTCCTGAACCCGAAGAGAATCGCCTCTGCTTTGTCGGGTATTACCGCCATCGTCCCAATTTGGATGCGATGGTTCATTTTGTAGAGAAAGTTCTTCCTTTGATTCGAGAGGAGGTCCCCGATGTAACGATGTCGATCATTGGGGCCTCTCCTCCTCCGGAATTGGAAGAGTTGGCAAAGGTTCGGGGCGTTGAAGTGACAGGGAGAGTCCCTTCGATTGCTCCCGAGGTTCAAAGGGCCAAAGTCTACGTTGTTCCACTCCGAGAAGGAGCGGGGATTCGAGGGAAAATCTTGGAGGCTTGGGCTTTGGGGCGTGCCGTTGTTTCGACGACGGTGGGTTGTGCCGGGATTGCAGCCCAAGATGGCGAGCATTTAAGGATCGCTGATGATGACAAAGCCTTTGCAAGGGCGGTCGTCCAACTCCTCCAGGACGATGCTCTTCGGATGAGGATTCGCAAAAACGCTCTCTCTCTGGTGACCAGGGAATACTCTTGGGAGGCAAAGGCCTTCGAACATCATCGACTTTGGACTTCTCTCTTCGAGGAGGCTGGCTGTGTGGGATCCGTCCGCCCCTGGCGACGTAACCGGGAGGTACGTTGGTGTTCGGCTTAAACCACCTTCCACTGGGATTCAGTCTCGCGCTCCGGGAACTAAAATCTCGCTACCAGGAGTCCACTCTTGGCTTTCTCTGGGTTCTCCTCAGTCCGCTCATGATGATTGGGATCTACTCCCTGTTCTTTGGGAGGGTCCTGGGGATGAACGAAAGCGTCAAAACTCCTGGTGGGTTCACTCTCTATCTCTTTGCAGGCTATCTTGCTTGGGATTTGTTCGGCAGAATGGCGGGAGAAGGGGCGGATATCTTTTTGGGGAACCGATCCATTCTCACCAAGGTACGTCTTCCCCTGGACGCGGTGATGCAGGCTCGGATTCTCTATCACCTCTTCCATTGGCTCTTCGCGACGATTGTGTTGTTTATCGTCATGTTGTTTCTGGGCATTTCGCCTGGTTGGTCCTCTCTCTTGCTTCCCGTTGTCGTATTTGATCTTGCCTTGTTTACCATTGGGGTCTCTTCTTTCTTTGCCGTCCTCAGCCTCTTTCTCAAAGATTTCAAAGAAGTCTTGGGGATTCTTTTGGTGGCGTGGCTGTTTGCGACTCCCATTTTCTATGACGCTCGCAATTTGGGAATCCTGGGCTCCGGGCGCATTGAAGGCGTTCTTTATCAACTCAACCCGATGTTTCACTTTGTCGAGTTGATGCGGGATTGCACTGTCTATGGAGTCTGGCCAACTCCCCTCTCTTTGGGAGGCGCCACCCTAGGTTCGATCCTTGTTTATGTGGCCGGGAGATTGTTCCTGCAGCGTAGCCGTCCTCTTATTCTCGATCTCTTGTGACCTTATCCGCCGAAAAATTCGTGATCCAAGTTGAAGGATTATCCAAGGCCTATCGGATTTACCATAGGCCGGTGGACCGTCTCAAGGAGGTGCTTCCTTTTGTACGGCCCAATTGTGAATCCTTTGTCGCCTTGGACGATGTCAGCTTTCAGGTAAAAGCCGGTGAGACGGTTGGGATCATTGGGCAGAACGGAGCAGGAAAAAGCACTCTCCTCCAGATTCTCTCTGGGGTTTTGGAGCCAAGCGGCGGGACCTATGAGGTCGAGGGGCGGGTTGGCTCCCTTCTTGAGTTGGGGGCGGGCTTTCATCCGGATTTTGATGGGATCCAAAACGTCCGCCTTCAAGGCAGGCTTCTGGGGCTTCCCAAGGAATTTGTCGAGGAGCGTCTCCCGAAGATTCTTGCCTTCGCGGAGATCGGGGACTTTGTTTATCAGCCTGTTCGCACCTATTCGAGCGGGATGTTCGTGCGGCTGGCCTTCTCCTCTGCTGTCCATATGGATCCTGAGGTTCTCATTATTGATGAGGCTCTATCGGTGGGGGATGTCTTTTTCCAACACAAATGCATTTCTCGGATGAAGCAGTTCCAGGAAGAGGGCAAAACGATCTTGGTTGTTTCTCACGACCCCCAAACCATTCGCCATCTTTGTGATCGTGCCATCCATCTTAGGGATGGGGCGATTGTTGGGGATGGAAGCCCCGAAGAAATTGTCGCTCACTACCTCCAGGAAAAGACGCGGACCAGTGCGAGAATTGGGTCAAATGCGGGGGAGGTTCAAGTAGATGTTGCAGCCGGATCAGAGGAGGAGTCCACGGAAGAGCTTCCACCTCCCCCTCTTCTCAAGGAGACGCAACATCGATTTGGTGAGGGGGGGGCGCAGATACTTGGGGTTGGACTTTATGATTCCCATGGGGCTTTGGTTGAGATGATGGAGGGGGGGAAGTCGTATTGCCTCCAGGTCATGGTCCAGGCGGAGCGTAGAGTTGCCCCAATGAATGTCGGCTTTATCCTCCGGGACAAAAAAGGCCTCGATCTGTTTGGGACCAATTTGGCCACCCTCGAAAAAAACATGACAAGTTTGGATGGGGGCCGCGTTGTAGTGGTTTCTTTTCTCTTTGACCTCCCCTTAGTCGCGTCGGGGAACTATTCTTTTGCCTGCGCTGTGGCAGAAGGTGACGCTGTGGATTACACAATGTTGGATTGGGTGGACCACGCTCTTGTGATTCAATGCCGGACGGAGGGGCTGATCATCGGGCATCTTCGAATCCCTATGGAAACTCAATTCCGCCTTTTGGATCCATCCGCTGCCCAATAAGGAATTGCTCTTGGACTCGACCGATTTGTTACAGGAAACGGCTCAATGAGAAGCTTCGCACTCTTTCATCTCCTTAAGCGGAAGGTTCCGGATTTTAGCCAGATCAAGAAGATCGTGGTCTTCGGTTCCGGGACGGAGGAGCAGTGTTTGAAGGTTGTGGAAGCGCTACGGAGGATTTTTCCCAACCAAGAGCTTCTCTTGATTGGCCCTTCGAAGATTCGTGTCCCAGAGGGCGTTGATTTCTTGGACCAAGCCGAACTGGCGAAGGACCGGCGTCGTCTTTTGAGAAAAATCCGAAAAAGCGAACCGGATCTTGGCGCATTGATTATCAACGGATCCTTTCATTACTGGAAGCAATGGGTCCTGGGGGGATCTATGAACGCTTCTCATTACATGGTGTTTAATGAAAATGGGGATGGGTTCTTCCTTCTATTTGGGCACATAAAGCAATTCTTCCATGTCCTTTTTGGTCTGCGAAGGGGAGGGCTCCGATGGACTCCGTTTCGGTGGGTCTTCTCGCTTGTACTCCATGGATTTGGGTATTTATCGCTTCTTGGGGAGTCATGGCGTTTGCAGCGTATACGACAAAAAAACGAGTTGCGTCCGGCCTTCGCACTTTGGACTCCTGGCTTGGGGACCTTGTCTGAGCCTGGTGAAAATTATGGCCCCAGTTCTACGGCAACCGGAGGATGGGAGATGGGTGAACAGATTCGGGATAAAGAAAGGTCAAAGGACAAAGTGGGAAATCTCAGTGAGGAAGAAACAGAGTTCTCGGGAGAGCGATTTATTCCTGGAGTAGATGCAGACCTGGAGGCCGAACATTTAGCTCGTTACCAGTTTGTGTTCCCTTTAGCCGAAGGTGTTCGACTCCTGGATGCCGGTTCAGGCGAAGGATACGGAGCAGCTCTCTTGGCGAGAGTTGCGGCCGATGTGACTGCCATTGATGTCGATGCTCATGCCATCGAAAGCGCAAAGCGCAACTACCCTCTCCCCAATCTCCATTTCCAACTCGTGGACGCAGATGCAGACTACCCTTTTCCCGAGAAAAGCTTTGATCTGGTGACCTCCTTTGAGGTCATTGAGCACATCCATGGTTGGAAGCAATATCTCGAGCGCATCGCCAAGGTGTTAAAGGACGAGGGGATCCTGGTGATTTCGTCCCCCAACCGCCCCTACTACCGGGATGAACGCGGGGAAATCAATCCCTTTCATGTGCACGAATTCGACCCTGATGAATTCCGGGAGATCCTGGAAAAGCATTTTCCCTATCTACATTTCTATGGAGAGAACCATGGGCGAGGGGTGTTCATTGATGACTTTTCGGCGAATGAGTTGAGGATTGTGTCTGAATCTCGGGATCAAGGGTTGGAGACTTCGCATTTCTTGATTGCGATTTGCAGCCGGAGTCCCTTGCCCGAGGTGAGTGGGATCGTGCATGTGAACTCCCGGGGAAACCAACTCCGGGACCGGGAGCATGAAATCAAGATCCTCCGCAAGGAACTGCTTTTGGCGCGTGAAGCCTATGAGCGCTTGGAGCGTGAGTTTGAAGAACGAAGCGCCTGGGCTCTTTGGCTCAATCGAAGGCTCGAGGGTTAGTCTTGGGGCGCTTGCTTCTTATTACCGAATGCGGATGAAGGCGCTGTTTGTGAGCCGGAACCCCCCCTTTGTCGGCAAAACCAGAGCCTGGGCTGCGGCTTTGAGGTCGTTGAATATGGGGCTCGGGGGGACGGGGACCTTGACAATGGTTTTGGGAGCAGTTGGGCCTGCATACGTTAGAATCTGTGGGGAGGGAGCGAGAATCCATGCCTGGGTCCCCGGGATTGGGATTGGTTTTCCTGGGAGACCGAGAAAGAGAACAAAGAGATCACCTGCCGCCAAATCTGCTTCAACGGGGATGAATTGGCCGGGATAAGGCTCCTTGAGGGTGCGTAGCCCTTGGTAAATCCCTTGGCTTTTGAGGGCGGCAAAAAGGTTGGGCCGAACCCCGATTTTGCCGGTAACGGAAGTGCCGGTTTTCTCGAGAAGTGTGAGCAAGTCATTGGGTCCAAGAGGCGGAAGCCCGTGCATTTTCCGTGCAGAAAGAATGGATGCTATGATTCCCGCCACCTGGGGAGAGGCCGCCGAAGTTCCAAACCAAGTGTCGATGTAATAGGTTTGCTCAGGACCATTTTTCCAGAGCTTGCCGTATGCGGTGGATGCAACCAGAGTTGCCCAAGCGTTGAGCCTGACTGGATAGCCGTAGTTGCTCCACTTGACTCTTTGTTGGCTGGGTCCGTTGGTTCCCCCGACCAAAAAGGCTCCTGAGGGGGTGGAGGTTGGAAGGTAGCGCTTTCCGAAGATCTTGGGGTCTTCAAGGTTAGTTCCGGTGTTGCCTGCGGGGAGGGTGAGTGGGATGCCCCGAAGTGCAACGTTGCGGATGGCGTCGTAAGTAATCTGCGGGAAGTCGAAGGGGGCCATGTAAGCGCTCTTCCCCACATGGAGGCCGAAAACGGCCGAGGAGCTGAAGACATCTCCGAGTTTGGCGACCTTGAGCGCAAGACTGAACATGTTTGCGTAGCCATTGATAAAACTGCAAACACGAAACTGGGATTCGGGGACGATGCCACGGATCCCGATGGTGTTGACATCGGCAGCAAGGATCCCGGCAGAAGCATTCCCATGGTTTCGCCAGGCGGCGATATCCAGGGGACCGAAGTCCACTTTGCCCAGGGTGTTGGCTTTGGTCAGTTTGGAGATGTCTTCATGTTGATAGGCCCATGCGGCTTCGAGATGGAATACGGTTTGGGCGGGGTTGCCTTGGACTCCCAGGATTCCTAGGGAGGGAGAAAGGCCGATCCCCTTAGGCGCCGCGGCGAAATAGGTTTGCAGGCTCTCGAAGTTGGGAGTGGGAAGGCGGAAGGAACCTATTTTTTTGTAAGGGTTTTTGAGGATGGGGAGGGGGGAGACCTTTTTGGGGCCGGCTTTTGAGCGAAGCGTTCCTTGGCTGGGGGCCTTGGAGTATCCCTGTTGAGCAGGGAGGATCCCGGAGAGATGCCATTCGGGTTCGGCGGTTTCGATTGCCGGATTGCGGAGGAGCTGGATCAGGGCGCGCCGAGTGCTTGCAGAATTGCTAGTAAAGAGTCTGTAGTAATTATTGAGGTCGGCGGGGTCATCGCAGCCTTTGGGGAGCTTGGCGAGGATGGCTCTGCGTTCTTTGTCTAGATCATAAGGACTGCGTGTGAAGCATCGTTCTATGCGGAGGCTGCCAAAATCCTGTTTAAAGGCCTCAAGGGAGAGATGGTCGGGAGAGAAGAGGTCTTTTCCTAGGCCAGACTGCTTTCCTTGGGGGAGCCTTACGCGAAAGCCTTCCCGAAATTTAAGAATGAGCCTGTCCTGAAAAAAGTCGCGAGGATCGATGCGTCCGCGAACTTGTGGAAGAGGGCGGATGACGGTTCGCGGCCCGGGGGCCTGAGCCTCGGCCCTTTGTCCACACAGAGAGAAGAGGAGGAGTCCTCCACCAATGAGGAACCGAGTTGCTTGTGAGCGAGTTCTTTTCATCGAGGGGAGATTGGCGCTTCTGGGGTTCCCAGGGAGAACAGGGAAAGGAGGGCGGTGATTGTAGCGATGTAGCTTAGGGCTAACAAGCTGAGGGTATTTTGCGTATTCTCCGGCTTCGCAATTGGAGGCCAGAATTGACGCGAATCTCTCTCATTCCCCCCTTCTCCCTTTCCTTCTCTTTTTTGTTCGTCCTTGGAATCTCGATCGCATCGAGCCTTCCCGGGC
>JALSSW010000091.1 GCA_026984035.1 Planctomycetota bacterium | reverse complement strand
TCAGGGGAGAGATCAATACCGTAAGCTTTTGCTCCAGCCTCCGCAGCCCACCGGACGGTGTAGCCATTTCCGCAGCCAATATCGAGGTAGCGCTGGCCGGGTCCTGGGTTTAAGAAGGTAAAGCCCTCGCGCGCGGCGGGGCCATGCCCCCTTTCCATCCCCTCGGCACGGCCCTTCCGCGCCCATTCGTCGAAGATTTTTCGGACTTTGTTGTGTTGTTCGTGTGTGCTCATGAAAGGGGTTCTCTTGGAAGTTTGCGTTACCGATTCCCTCTGTTGCAAAATTCTAGGTGGGGATGAGTTCGGCGATCGCGAGTTTGGGATTGTGGCTGCCGCAGAGAATTGCGCGGACAAACTCATTTTCCCGAAGATCCTGGCTTGTTGAAGTGCTTTGAGGCCGGAGTTCGACCCGTAGAAAACTGTCCGTCAATCCGGTCCAGCCCTGGTGAGGTCCCTTCTTGCCTTCGATGAGGACTTGGAGAGTTTGTCCCGCGAGGCGTTTTATAAAGTTTGTACGCAGTTTGTTCTCGACCTCGTGCATTTCCCGGGCGCGGAGTTTTTTGATTTCGGGTGGAACCTGGCCGCCCATGCGCTCAGCGGGAGTTCCGCCGCGGATCGAGTAACTGAATACATGCAGGTAACTTGGTGACAGATCGAAAAGCAGGGCCTTCGTGTTTTCGAAATGGCTCTTCTCTTCCCCCGGAAAGCCGATCATCACGTCCGCGCCGATTCCCGCATTTGGAAAGCGGGCTTGGATGCTTCGGATCTTGAGGGCATAAAATTCTGCGTCATAGCCACGCCCCATTCTGCGAAGGATGCGACTGTCGCCGTGTTGCAAGGGGACGTGAAAGTGTCTGCAGAAGGAAGAGCTGTCCTCAATGGCGTCTAAGAGAGACTCTGTGATCGAAGGCGGCTCTAGGGAATTGAGGCGATAGCGGAGGGGGAGGCCCAAGGCATCGAGGGCGCGGATGAGGCCTGCGAGGTCAGAGATGCCTTCTCTGTTTTGTTTGCTGAAGTCCTTGCCATAGCTCCCGGTATTGACTCCTGTTAAAGCGATCTCCTTGAAGCCGAGTGAGGCGAGTTGCTCGGCTTCGCGCAGGACCTCAGCTGGGGCGCGGCTCACGCTTACACCGCGCACGGAGGGAATGATGCAGTAAGTGCAGGCCTCATCACAGCCGTCTTGGATCTTAAGGGTGGCCCGTGTGCGGGGACTCTGGCTTTGCTTGCCTTCATGCCGAAGGAACTCACGCGTCTGGGGTTCGTCAGCGACCCAGAGATCTCCAGCCAGGCGGCGGTCTTGGATGTGCCGATTTACGAGTTCTACGAGTTGGCTCTTTTCGCTGTTGCCCAGGATGAGGTCGACCCCCTCCAGTTGACGAAGAGCTTCAGGGTCGCGCTGGGCATAGCATCCGGTGACGACGACAAGACCTCCGGCAGATTTGGATCTTACTGCCCGGCGAATGACCTTTCGGGAATCTGCATCTGCAACCTGCGTGACGGTGCAAGTGTTGATCACAAAAAGATCTGCCTCCTGGCCAAACGGAACCGCCGTCCAGCCCTCTCGGATAAAGCGTCCTCGCAGGCAATCCACCTCGTCAAAGTTGACTCGGCAGCCCAAGGAATAGAAGGCCACCCTGCGCCCTCGCTTTTGCTTGTCCTTGTCCAAACCTTCTTTTGCCGAAAACATGGCGCAAAAGCATACCGACAGCCCGGCCCAGCTGGATACCATTCTCCCATGGACGATCGCCGGACAACCTCTGGATTTGCCTGGGCCACTACGGCCGCCCTCGTCATCGCCCTTCTCCTCTATCTGCGAAGCCTCTGGGGGGGCTATCTTTCCGACGACCTTTTCCTCAACCTCCTCGGCCACCCTCAGGGCACCCAAATCCGCCCCGACTGGGCCCACATCCTCGCCGACTTCGCCGGCCCCTGGGTCGGCATGAAAGGGACACCCCTTTTTCGCCCCATGCTCTCCCTAAGTTACGGCTGGGACATGGCTTTGGGCGGGGGAGCAGCGTGGGCCTTTCACCTAACCAACCTGCTTTCCCTGCTCGGAAGTGTCTATCTTCTGTCGCGCCTTCTCCGTCTTCTCGGAGTCGTGGATGCCAGGGTTCTTTTCCCACTTCTCTTTATGGCCATCCACCCCTCTGGCGTTGAATCCATTGTTTGGATCTCGGGAAGAGTCAGCTCCATGGAACTCCTCCTCCGCCTACTCGCCCTTTGGGCGGGAGCTCGTTATCTCTTGCGCCCCAACCTCAGGAGGCTCCTCCCCTTCAGTCTCCTTGCCTTAGCCGATCTTCTGACCAAGGAGAGTGCCGTCGTCCTGCCCTTTTGGCTCTTTGCCATGGATTTTTTCCTGCGCCCCAGGCTTAGACCCCTCCCTCGGATGGTTTTCCACTTCCGGTTTCTCCCCCTTTGGCTTGGCTATGCCCTTTGGCGCTACCTTGCCCTCGGCTTCATCATGCCTCATGGCCAAGGTGCCCAAGCCCAAGCCCTTCCCCTCAGCCATTACTTCAACACCCTTCCCTCCAAACTCGAAAGCCTGCTCCTCCCCGGCCTAAGGGGACACCCTTTTTTGTTGTTGGTTGCGACTCTTGCGCTGCTTGCCCTGTTGCGCGCCCAGCTTAGGGATCGCCGCTCCCTATTCGCCTTCGCCGCTCTCGGGTTTTTGATCC
Source organism: Planctomycetota bacterium (assembly GCA_026984035.1). GTDB lineage: Bacteria > Planctomycetota > UBA1135 > UBA1135 > HyVt-539. Next base: position 11,280 of record JALSSW010000091.1, on the reverse strand, counting down.
TCCTGGAAGCATTCCCCTCCTATACCCTCTCCGTCGCTCCCAATCTCAGTGGCAGCCGCCTCGTCTTCGGCGCCCTCCCCCTCCTCTCCCCCCTGTTCCTTCTCCGACAAAAGGGGACACCCATGTTTAGGCTTGGGCTGGGCGCCTTGATCCCCTTGTTGGGCCTGCTCTTATGGGTGCAGCAGAAAAGGTTCATTGCCTTTGATCATGCCTTTAAAGTGGTTGCAAAGATCCGGGAGGATCTTGGAAGGCTTGGGGCAAGTGCCGACCCTGAGCATCCGTTGGCGATCCTGAGTACGCCCGCAGCGCTGGAGGGGGTTCCCGTTCTGAACCCAAATGCTGTCTTCCCCTTGGCGGAGCAGCCTTTCCAAAAATGGGATATCCCGATTGTGGGACTCAATTTTGTGTTTACAAAGTTTGATGGCTCCGAAGATTTGTTTTTGGATGCGCGTCCGATCCGTGCGATGGGGGAATTTGGAGCTCGATTGGTGGAATGGAATGGCAGGGGGCTTGCTGTGGTGTCCGTCCCTTCCCCCCCTCCCCGCATCCCCCTGCGCCTGGATGAGAAGGGGATGATCCGTATTGCCGGGGGGGCCCTGTCGCCATTCCAAATCGCTGGTTTGGATTTAAGCTTTGCCAAGGCTTGGGGCCAGGCAAGCATCCCTCGCCGCCTTTCCTGGCTTGGGCCGGAGTACCGCGAACCTAGCGGCGACCCCTTTTGGGTTGGGATGCCATTGCCTTTTGGGAGTCATGTGCAGGTGGACCTGACCAAGTCGGTCCCTTTTTTAGCCCTTGGCCGGGCTGCCGGGGTGGGAGGCTTCAGGGTCCAGGCTGGCGAGAAGCTCGTCAATGCTACGGCCCTTCCTCGTCCCCAGCTTATTCCTCTGAGCCACCGCTTCCGGGGTCGCCTCCTCAGCTTGGCCGATCTCGAACAATGGGTGTCCCCTAAGCTTCCTTTGGAGGATTTGGAGTTGGTCATCCTGGGGCCGAATGCGGGTTTGCGTTTCACATGCAAGCCGGGTGAACGCATTGACTTGGGGAAGAAACGTGCGCTTTTGAAGCGGATTCTTCGAGTGGTTCGGGGGCGGACTTTTTATTACTACTTTGCTGCCCGTGGAGCCCGTAGCCCTGTGGATTGGTTCAGTTTGCCGTCGCCTGGGGGCTAATACGCTTTTCCCAGACTTTGCGTCCGATAAGCCAAAAGATCCAGAGTGTCAGAAGTCCGGTGGCAGGATAGGAGATCGCTGGGGGGAGGGTCGCATGTTCCCCTTCAACGACTTGTGTGGCCACCTCGATGGTCAACATTCCCGCTACCCAATCCGTCAACATTCCCATGAGGAATGAGCAACCTAAGACTCCAAGCAAGTAGCCGCGAAAAGCCTTTTTCCCAAACTCCTTCCGCACAATGGCCAGCGTCCCCAAATTGGTGGCGGGTCCGGCCAGCAAAAAAACGAGGACGGTTCCGGGTGATACCCCGACAACGAGCATGGCCGCCGCGATGGGGGTCGAAGCCGTTGCGCAAACATACATGGGAATTCCGATGACCAGTGCAAGAAGCATTGCGAGGGGTCCTCGCCCATATTCTCCCAGGGATCCGATCGGAAAGACGGTCTCAAGAACGGCGGCGAAGATGACACCGAAAAGTAACCAAAACAAAACGTCGTCCAAGAGCTTGATAAAGGCGAAGTGAAAACCTCGGGCAAGCTTGGAGGAATTCGGCTTAGCGGTGTCTCCCTCACAGGCGGAGGAAGTGCAACATGTGGCTCCAGACTCAGTTGCTCTGGACTCAGGGTCTTCTGGAGTTTCTTTGGGTTTTTCCAGAACCGTTGATCGCTTTCCATCCCCCCAGCCAGCGAGAATCCCAGCAGCAATCGCGCTGATAATGGCTGCAAGAGGGCGAACAATCGTGAGGAAGGGTCCAAGGAGAGGCCATGAGAGTGCGATGGAATCGGCCCCGTTTTCGGGTGTTGCGATCAAGAACGAGACGGTCGCCCCTTTGGACGCTCCGTTGCGGTGGATGGTCAAGGCTGCGGGCACAACGGAACAGGAGCAAAGGGGGAGGGGGGTCCCGATCAGGGAGGCCTTAAGGATCGATCCGAAACCCGGTTTACCGAGCCATCGCGAAAGAAGCTTCTGGGGGAGGAGGGCGTCCAGCAGGCCAGCAATCACTAAGCCGAAGAGCAACCAAGGGGCTGCTTCCAACCAGAGATGGTAGAGGTTTTCGAGAAAGTCTAGGAACATCCAGCCCGCATTATTCATGCCTATGGGTTATCTGCCAGATGCTTTTATTCCCAGGTCGGGATTTCTTTACATCTTTGAGACCACTCAACAAAAAACAGGTAAAGGGGAAGTCATAAAAACGACAAAAACATGCTATTGCTGCGACCGCTTTCTTTTCCTCTTTTTGTTTGTTTTAGCTGTTTTTTCTTCCGGGCGTTGCCAGAGCTTCTTGTAGGCAGAAAGCAAAATTTTTGGAAGGTGGGTTGGCTCCATGGGAATGCTTTTTTTGGTCGCCTCCCGGATCCAGGCCATCCTTTTGGATTTGTCGCCCTTAGGCATCTTTTCATCGATGAGAATTTCGATGGCTTTGATGAGTTCCTTGCGCTTGTTGTTGTGACGGCCTGAACGGAATTTGCGATTGAGTTTTTCCAGCTCGGCGACGGCCCGCGAACTGCGGATATGGGCGAGGGCTTGGATCTTGGCTTTGTAGAGTTCCTTAGGGATGGGTTCCCAAGCGTGGTGGATGAGGACAGGAATTGCTTTTGGGTTAGCATGTTGACCCAGTGCGAGGAAGAACTCGGGACCGGTGGCTTTGTCCTTCTCGAACTTACTCGCAGCTGCCATCAGGGCGGGGAATGCTTTTTTATTTTTCATGTACCGAAGGGCTCTGATGGCAGCAATACGGATTTCGTCGCGTTTGTCTTTGAGGTAGGGGGCGATTTTTGCGGCCACCTTGGGATCATCGCATCGGCCTGCCTTCTCGAGGAGTTCAACTTGGAGGTCTTCGAGCTTTTCTTTTTTGATCTTCGCGAGCAGCTCGAGGGCCTCTTTTGGGGTGGGGGCGGGGGCAAGCTTGATTTCTTTGGCGGCTTTCTTCTCTTTTTGGGCTTTGTTCTGCTTACTCCCCTGTGAGGTGCTTTGGTTTTGTGGAGCTTTGTCGATTTGGGCTTGTGCAGGGAGAGAGACTGAGATGAGGACGAATGCGAGGAGTTTGCTTGCTGTGACTGTCATTTTTGTTTCCTAGGTTTAGGGTTATCCTGAACCACATACGGAGGAAAAGGCCCAGATAACTGCAACGACTTTGTAATCAAGGGTTGTGAGGGAACTCGGCGAATAGGGGGATGTCAGGGGTTGGGACCTCGAAAAGAGCCAGGGCGGCTTCAAGAACCTGGCGTTGTAGTTTGGGGTTATTGGGCTGACCCAATGGGTAGCCATGTCTGAACGGAACGAAGAGGGCCCGGGGTGGCCGAACTTTTTTGGCGACCATGCGCAGAAGCTGAATTACTACCGTTGGGATTCCTCGGCGTTCGAGTGCTGCAGCCACCAGACTCACGGTCTGGTTGCAGGTAGGTCAGACAGGTATCAGCAGTGCGAGGTCCACCTTGTCTTGGATAAAAACCTCAGCGGCTTCTGGGGCGGTGTTTTTGATGAGTCGGCCCGGGGCAGTGATGGATCCCATGCAGGAAAGGTGGCGGGGGGCGATAGATCCGATATGCCCTATGGCTTCGAGTTCTTGGATGCGCTCCAGGGGTAAAGCGAGGTTGGGGTCAGCAAGGATTCCCGAGTGGTCGAAGGCATCGCTTTTGTGGGATTCCACCAGGCTGGAGGGGTCGCAGTCATGGGGGATGCAGCGAAAGCTGGGATCCCCTCCTCGAATGGTATCGTCGAACGGGGGTTGGCCCGGAGGAACAAAGCCTGCACTTGAGACAAGCCCCAGGCGGGATTCAGACAGAGGCTTGGTAACCTCCGCGAAGGGCACGGGGTCGATTTTCCGCCAGGGATAGGTTCGGAGGAAGAGTTTGTACTTCAGAGAAAATTCGCTCAGATCGCCCATGGCTCTACTCGGCAAATAAGGGACTCTGTCGAAAGGGGACACCCATGGTTGGGACTCTGTCGAAAGGGGACACCCATGGTTGGGACGCCAGCTTCTGATCTTGCCGAATGGGGGGCAGGGGGCGAGACCAGGTTTCATTTTTTTTGGGGTTTTGGCCGATGAAGGCAGGCGGGGCTTTGAGCCTGAAGCCTCGGTTGTATTGGAATTCCGTGAAAAGAGAGATCGAATGGGGACTTCCCCAAACAATACGCCGCTTCTCCTCTTGGTTTTGGACGCCTGTCGGTTTGATTACTTGGGCCAGGGGGATCTTCCATGGGTTGAGGAACGCCTGGATGAGGGGTTTTATGCTGAGAAGGTGAAGCCTTCCTTTGGGTTTTGCGAAATCGCGGAACTGCTGACAGGGGTGGAGACGCGGGAGAATGGTTTTTTTTGCCAGATGGGGCCGGCAGAACCGGGGGAAACGAGCTTCTTACTGAAGGTGTTGGCTGGGGTGACGGCACCCATCGAAGGGCGGATGGGGGAATGGGGTCGGGAACTATGCCGTTCTGTGTTGCGCAGGGTGGCTCGGCGCATGGACCACCGGGAGATCTATGAAATTCCAGCGGGCTTGCTCGGACGTTTTCGGGCGACGGAGGGGGCTTTGGATTATCAGGCTCCTTTTGCTTTCGGGCGAGAGAGTCTGTTCGATTTGGCGCGGGCAAAGGGTTTGGAGTGGGATGCTTCGGCGTTTGTAGCCTTCAATCGTGTGGCGGGGAGTGATCGGGATCGTGCTGATCGCTTGTGTGAGATCGCTCAGCGGGCCGAGGGGGCTCCGGCCTTGACGCTGGGATACTTCGGGGATTTGGACCGGGTGGGGCATATTTATGGACCAGGCTCACCGGGGCTCAGGGCGCAGCTCAAAAAAACGGCCCGGCTTGTTGAAGAGGTGGGGGAAGCCTTTTTGAGAAGAGGCGGTTCGGTCTTGTTGGTAGGAGACCATGGGATGTTGAAGGTGGATGAGCATCTTGATCTTCTGGAGCTGCTGGGAGATCTGGGGAGAAAAACCCGGATATTTGTCGATTCGACTTTGTGCAGGTTTTGGTTTGAGGACAAGGCAACTCAGGAAGGGGTTGAGCCTCGGATTCGGGAAGTGCTTTGGCCTGCACCGGGCTTCTTCTTGGAAGAAGGCTTGGCCCGGGAAATGGGTGTCCCTGATGGGAAAGATCGGGGGGATTTAGCCTTTGCAGCGAATCCCGGAGTGGTCTTTTATCCCGATTACTTCAACCGGAAAAAGGTCCTTGGAATGCACGGTTACTCTCCGGAGATCCCGGGGCAAAAGGGTTTTTGTTTGGGGTTGGGGCCAGCCTTTGCCAAGAGGCGGGTTCCGGAAATCCGGCTGGTGGATGTCCCCAAGATCGCCGCCCAGGCCCTTGGAGCCGGGCAAGTTGGAGACGGGGTTGCCGAAACATGGGTGTCCCCTTTGTATTCTGAAGCGGCAGTTTTAGGGGAGGAAGGGGGATGAGGGGCTTTGATGCGGGGGGAGAGTGGCCCAAGGTTTCGGTTGTGATTCGTTGTAAGAATGAGAGGCCTTGGTTGGAGCGGGTGCTGCGCCTTTTAGGAGATCAAGATTATCCGGGGAGCGTGGAGATCTTAGTTGTCGATTCGGGCTCGACGGATGGAACTCGGGAGCTGGCCTTGCCGAAGGAGGGGCGGTGGCTTGATATGCGGCCGGAGGACTTTAGCTATGGAGCTTCATTGAACCTTGGCTGCCGAGAAGCTTTGGGAGAATTCATCGTTCTTTTGTCCGCACATTGCTTCCCGCTTTTCCGGTCCTGGCTTCGTGAATTGATAGCTCCTTTTGCTCAACCCGGGATTGGGCTCGTCTACGGTCGTCAGGTGGGGGATCTTCGATTGGATCCTTCGGAAGCCTTCGAGCTGGAAGCTCTCTATCCTCCGGAAGATAAACGGGGGGGGACCTCCTTCTCAGATGCGAATGGAGCTCTCCCGAAGGCTCTTTTCGAGGCATGTCCCTTCACCGAAGATCTCCCTATCGGTGAAGAGGCCCCCCTTGTCCGACACGTTCTCGCCCAAGGCCTCGACATCTATTACCGTGCTGCTGCCACGGTAGAACACGGTCATCCTGCGGACCCTCCCGGCCTTTGGCGTAGGAGTTTTCGTGAAGGTTGGGTCCTGGAGAAGGAGCACTACCGGGGCAGCCGTTCCTATAGCCCTCTCCATTTGGCCTTTCGGCTCCTAACCCGGACACTCCGAAGCACCCCCCGTATTCTCCAGCTCCAAGGATCCAAGGGTTTCTTCAACAAACTCCGCCTCGACGCCCTCCGCCTCCGCGCCCGCCACCAAGGCGCCCGCACCGCCCAAAGGGGACACCCATGTTTGGAGGAGCCCCCCCCCTCTTTGATCCCTCTAAGCCAAGTCCCCTTGCGTAGTTATGCCTTGCCGGGAGAACAGCCTTTCTGCCTTGATCCAACTCCTTCTGGAGAGGCCCGTGTCCGGGCTGACCTTGAACGCATCGCCGCCCGTCTTCGCGCTGAGATCCCTACTCTTCAAGCTCTTTTGCTCGCCGGTGGCTTTGGAAGAGGCGAAGGCATACTCCACCAGGGTCGCCCTCAGAACGACTATGATCTTGAGCTCGTGGTGGGCCGTCCTGTTTCCTCATCTCTTCTACAGGATCTTTCCCAAGACCTTGCCCAAGAATGTCGTGTCGATTGGGTCGACCTAGAAGCCCACACTATCCGCCAACTTCGCTATCTCAGTGCCCATACCCAATACGGCTTTGATCTTGCCCATGGCGCTCGCCTTCTCTGGTCCGCGACAGGCCATGGACCCTTGCTCCTCCCCTCCCCGCTTCTCCCTTTCGTCGAAGCCGAAAAAATCCTCAGCTCGCGTCTCTGGGCCCTCCTTTATTCCTGGCCTCCCGCCAGCCCGGATCCTTCCCGAGCCGAGTCCCAAATGGCAAAATCCATCCTCGCCCTGGCCGACGCCCGCCTAATTGTCGACCACGCTTACTGCACAGGGCTGGCAGAAAAGAGAAAATCGCTCCGCAACCTCCCTCTGACCCACGATGAGGAAAAGGTCTTCTCCTGGGCTTTTGCCCATAGGCTGGGTGAAGAGTCGGCATCTTGCCCCCTCCCATGGGCTTCTGTGCGCGATCTCTACCTCAGCACATGGGCCCGATTGGTTTCTAAGCATCGTGGTATGGCTGTTGACTCTCCGGATACTCTCGCCCGAGCTTTCCAGGGTGTTGGACGACAGGATTTTCTTGGCCGATTTGTGCGCCTGCTGTCTCGGGCCCGGGACGTTCAACGAACGCAGAAAATTCGAGAAGGAATTCTCCTCCTCGCACAGCTTCCATCTAATACGGAACCGCTTTCCGGGCACAAGGAGTTTGCAAAACGGAGGTCCGCTTTCCTGGGTGCCAAATACCAACAACTTGTGAAAGCCTGAGACATTTTTCGCTTTTTTCAGTGCGCTGCATGAATGAAAAAGCGGGTTCTCGCAACTTGACAGTTTTTTTAGAAGCCTCCAAGGGGCTACTGGATTTTGAGACGAACGGGGTTCGATGCGAGAATGGGCTTACCGCTGCGAAATAAGATCGCCGCATGGTAGAAGGAAACTCCTCGGAGATAGGCCGGTGAACCCTTCGGGAGAAGGATACTTGCAAATTGCCTTCCCGTGGAATCAAGGAAACCCAGGGTATGGATTAGGGGAGGATTGTTTGGGGTTGCCAGGGTAAACATGAACCATGGGTCGGGATTGAGCGGGAGATGAATCCCGGAGAGGGTGAATCCAGGCTTAGGGTTGAGCGATCCGAGAATGATATAGGGAGCCCCGGCATTTTGAGATCCCATCTGAAGGAAGAGGTTTTGAGCCCCTCCTTTGCTCAGGGAAAGTCTTGGATTGTCTCGGGAAAGAAGTGGGGGTGCTCCCTTGCTCAATTCAAAACGATCAAAGACCCTTCCCTGTGTGTCGATCGCCTGGCAAAGAAGGTGGTCTCTTACAATATCGAGGACCAAAGACCCTAGTTTGGTAGAACGGATGGGAAGGGCTGGGTGGTTATAGCGTGGCCAAGTGGCCGTCCTCGCTCCATTGCCTGCGACGACATAAACTGTCCCCCGCCTTGGCTGCCCTGAGAGTTTCCAATAGCCTCCATCGCCCTCAGGATTCCCGTCTCCTTTGTCGAGGAGATGAAAGGGCCGGAATGTCGTGGATAAACCGTAATGTCCGTTTATTAAGAAGCTGCGTTCGTATCCATGGCTGTGCCCACAGAGCACCATGTCCACATTCCCATTCTCAAGAATGGGTACAATGAATTTTCGCATCTCAACAAGAGCTGTTTCCGTATCGGAGTCGTGACTTCCCTTGGAATATGGAGGATGGTGCCAATATGCGATTTTCCAAAGTGCTTTACTTGCAGCGAGATCTTTTTTGAGCCATACGGCCATCGGATCTGTTGTGCGGCGTGGGAGGTCATAGGAGTTGAGGCAGATGAAGTGGATGTTGCTGTAGTCGAAGGAGTAGTAGGCCTCGGTTCCTGAGGGGACGCCACCGGCTTCCCCTTTGCGTGGGAGGGTGAAGTTGTCGTAGTAAGGACCACTTTCGGTCTTGGAGTTGGCACTGTGCCCGTCATGGTTCCCATAGGTCGGCCAGAGAGGAAGGCGACGCAGGAGGTCGCGGTAGGGTTCGAAGAGCTTGGTTTGGTACTCCGAGTCTTTGCCGTCCCAATAGGCATTGTCTCCGAGCATGAGCCAGAGGTCGGCTTTCCGGTTTCCTTCGAATTTCAAAAAGCCGTCACGGACCGCACGTTGCCCGCTTCCCCCGGAGCCGGAGTCTCCTACCACCCAGACCCGAGTGCTGACAGGGAAGCTTGTTGATGTGCGGAAGCTGAAGGCTGGAGTGCCTCCCAGGAGGCGTTTGTTGTTCGTGCCGATGGCATAGAGATAAAATGTCCCTGGCCCTAAGTTGCCGACGGCAATCTCGTGTTCGAAGGTCAATTGCGAGTCGCTTGCCGCCAACTTGAGTTTTGTTGCGCTGCGTCCAATCCAGACGCCGCTTGTTGTTGGGACATCGGTGCGCCAACGGATGACCAGGTCGCGCTTTGCCACCCGCTGGAGATAGGGTCCGCGGATCACAGTAGGGGGACTGTTGTTGCCCCAAAGTTTCAGGTCGAAGCTGATATCTGAGCTTCTTGGGCTTCGTTGGTGGATTTCAACTGCGAGCGTGTTCTTTCCTGTTTTCAACAAGAGAGGGTTGATCGGAAAACGATAGAAGCGTGACTCAGCGCTCCCCGAAACGGTCGAAGCGGCCAAAGTTTTGTATCGAATGGTCCCTCGGGGCATGTTTGAGCGGAGAACCTCCGTACCATTGAGATAGACGACAGCACCGTCGTCGCGCAGGAGTTCTATCCAGAGCTTTCTTGTTTTACTTCCTACTTGAAAGGACTTGCGGAAGTAATAGGTGGGGTATTTGTTACTGGCGCTTGACCCGTAAGAGAGTTTGGTCTTTTCGTCGCCGTCTCCATAACCGAGCTGAGCTTGGCCACTTTTCCAAGAACTGTCATTGTAGGAGGGGTTCCTCCAAGAAACTCCGAGATCCTTTCCGAGGTCGTTGAACTTCCAAGTGGCACCAGAAGGAATAAAAACTGTGGGTGCTTGTGCCCAAAGGGAGGGGGAAACAAGGAGGATGGATCCAAACAGCATGGCCCGCTTGAGGAGATGACTTTTCATGTAAGAAGGATAAGGGGTCTCGCAGTCTTTGCATAGACCTGGGGTTTCTCTCAAGCCTTTACCATCAAAATGCCGATAGGAACGGAGTCATTGCAGCAGGAGAATCGGCATGAACCAATACGATCAGTGCATTCTTGAAGCACTTCAGCCCCATATGACGGGGACAGGCATCCAATGCTTTCCCGGCATTCCGGCACCATTTCCGGGTGTCCAAAATCAAGATAGCCCTTCTCTTCCCGAAGTGGAGGATTCGAGTCTTGACTACGTCGTAGCAGGCGGGGATTTCTTGGGGGACGGAAACGCCACCACGAGGCTTTTGGAGTGGAGGCGAACGCTTAAAGAAGGTGGGACACTTTCTGTTCTGCTCCCGAGTGGGTCGGCATTCCATGATCTTGTTGTTCGTTATTTTGTGCAAACCGCGGGGATTCGGCTTGAGAGCAAAACGGATCTTCCCGGGGGCTTTCAAGTATTGGTGGGGCATCGCAGCTTTTTCCAATCTTGGCGTCGCGGGATTTCCGAGGTCGGGCGCGAGGTGGGTCGGGTTTCAAAGCCTGATGGATGGAAACAGGAGGTGGCATTCGGGATTGGAACCCTTCTTTTGGAAACTGCCGAGGGTGAAGGTGCTTGCCAGTTTTTTGAGGCTGTCCTGAAGCATGATCCCACCAGCGTTGATGCTTGGATCGGACTAGGGATTGCAAACGTGGTTGCCGGGCGGATCGATGTGGCGCAACAACATTTTGCGACCGTTCTCGCCGCTGAACCTGAAAACCAGCTTGCGCAAGAATGGATTGAGCGGTTGAAGGCCAGGACGCCGACTGCGGTCCCTGCCGGAGCTCCGGTCTAGGATCGATGACCGCGAAAGCGGTCGCGGAGCACCAGGGCAAAGAGGCTTCTGGTAAGAGGGCGCCGGCTCCCCCCCTTGGGAGTAGGCGCTTTCGCGCATTGGAGGGGGCGCGTGCGCTGGCTTTGTCGGCGGTGGGGGCGCGAGGCTTAGGCTTTGCTTCCTCTTTAGTGCTGGCGCGACTTTTGGCCAAAGAGGATTTTGGAGTTTTCGCCTCCGCTCTTGGAGTCGTTGCCTTGGCGGGACAAGCGGTGCAGTTCCAGCCGGGTCGGGGGCTTGTCGCATGTTATGAAGGTCGACAAGCCTTGGCCAAGGCCTACCTGAAGACTCAAACCGTTATTGGGTTGGCGCTTACTGTTGCCTTGCTCTTTATGGCTGTCCCCCTTCTTCCGCGGTTTGGGCTTGGCTGGGGCCTGCTGGGCTTGGCGGCTTTTCCACTGCTGGAGGGCTTACGCTCGGCACCTGTGGCAGTGACGGAGTTAGATGGGCGTTTCAAGGCCTTGGCTCGGGTCGAGCTGGGAGCAGCCCTTTTGCAGGTTGGAGTTTCCTGTGGGCTTGCAATGTGGGGGGCTGGAGTCATGGCCCTCGTCATGGGCTTTTTGGCCGCCTCCAGCCTGCGGAGCTTGGGTGCTTGGGTCGTGGCCAAGCCCTGGACATGGGAA
>JALSSW010000090.1 GCA_026984035.1 Planctomycetota bacterium | reverse complement strand
AAGGTGCCAGAAGGAGTCAAACCTCTTTCTCGGTTCAAAGCCGCAACCTGGGACTTTGCAAAAGCAGCCGAGGTCATGGACGAGATCCTTCCCGAGCTTCGAAAGCGATTTGGGATTTAAGATGAGTATGCCCAAAGGCGCGTCGAAGATGCAGGGTTCCAAAACCTTTTGGATCCTTCTTGGCCTGTTTGTCATCCTCGCCATCCTTCCTCTTCTCTATCTTTTCTTTGGTTCCTTTTTTCCGGAGGGATCTTTCTCCATGGAAGCCTGGAGGAAGATCCTCTCGACGCATACCGAGCGGATACAACTCCTGCACTCTGCGGTTTTGGGAGGACTCGCCACGCTCTTCGCGGTCTTGCTTGGAGGGGGAACGGCTTGGGTGACAGAGCGAACGGATCTTCCCTTCGCGAGAGTTTTGGGCCCCATGGCCTTGCTGCCTTTGCTTTTTCCTCCAATCGTGGTGGCCATGTCCTTCGCAGACTTGTCAACGGCTACAGGTTTGCCGGTGGTGGCCCTTTTGCTGGGAGTGTCGCATGCTCCTTTTGCGGCGGCCTTGACAGCTCGGGGATTACGTTCGATTGATGGACGCCTGTATGAGAGCACCTTGCTTGCGCGAGGCCGGCTGCGGGCGGAACTCTTTTTATTCCGACAGTGTGTAGCCGACCTCCTGGCCGGGGCCTTGCTCGTGCTGGTCTTTGTCCTCAGCAATCACGGCGTTCCCGAGTTTTTCTCGGTAAAGAAGAAGACCTGGTTTGTGTATTCGGAAGCGGTGTTTTTGCGCTGGAGCGCACCTGGGAAACCGGGGAGTTTGCGGGCTGCGGAGGCAATCGCTTCTAGTGCGCCCCTGCTGCTATTCATCGGAGTGGCCTTGCTTGTCTGCTTGAGAGCAAGACGCAAGGGAACATTGGTGACGATGGCTAGTGACTTCAGACCGCTTCCTCGAAGAATCCTCGGACGAGGAAAGGTTTTTGCGTTGGGTTTCGCGCTGATTCTTCCACTGTTGGGGATCCTCATGCCTCTCTGGCGCATGCTACTCTGGTCGGCGGGTTCCACTGCCAATTTCGGGGTTTCAATGCACACAGCGATTGGATCTTTTCGGCGGGTGGCAACGGAGTTGATGGGAGACCTTGGCTATACCCTTGGAATGGCTGCCCTTGCGGGTGGGTTGTTGGTGTTCATCGCCCTTCCTCTAGCATGGGAAGCAGCCAAGCGCCGCCCCTGGATCGAAGCACTGAGCTTGATCCCCCTCGCCGTCCCGGGGATTTTACTCGGGGTTGCTTTGGTACGCCTATGGAATGATCCACATTTACCTCTCTCCCGGTTCTATGACACCCCAGTGCTCCTGATCTCTGGATATGCAACGCGATTTCTCCCACTTGGGGTGCTCGCCCTGGCAAATGCAGCGCGACGGCTTCCGACCAGCTTTGACGAGGCAGCTCGTCTCAGCGGCCGTGGGCCCATCATGCGTTGGCTCAAGATCCAAGGTCCCCTTCTCCTCCCAACCGCAGTCTCGGTTTTTATCCTTGGATACATTCTCAGCTTGCGGGAGTTGGATCTCGCAGTCATTCTCCCTCCAGGAAACGACATGGTTTCACGCAGACTCGCCAACATCGTGCATTTCGGAAACGAGGACGTAGGTGGAGCACTCGCGGTCCTATTGGCACTAGGGGCGGCTCTTCCAATCATGATGCGCATCCTTTTGACGGGCAAAGCAGGGAGGGCGGATCTGTGACTCTGCGAGTTTCTGCACTGCGTTTTGAGCGGGATCCTTTCACCCTGGGTCCCCTGGACCTGGAAGCTCAGGGCGGGCGCATGGTCGTCCTCATCGGCCCCAGCGGCGGCGGCAAAACAACCCTCCTCCGCCTCCTCGCCGGCCTCGAAGCCCCCAACGCAGGGACAGTTACATTAGGGGACACCCTTTTTTCAGGGCCGTCGGTTTTTGTCCCAGCCGCAGAGCGGCATGTGGGCTTCGTGTTTCAGGGCCTTGCGCTCTGGCCGCATATGAATGCACTTGCACAAGTTCGCTTCGCTGGTCGATCCCGGAAGAAAGATGCGACAGAGCTCCTTCTCCGGGCAGGATTACCGGCCGCACTACATAAGAGGCTCCCTGGGGAGCTTTCGGGCGGGGAGGCGCAGCGGCTTGCGATCGCACGGGCCTTGGCGGGGCGACCGCGACTCCTTCTGCTTGATGAGCCTCTGCGCTCAGTGGACCCCCATTTACGAGATGGCTTACAACGCACTCTCAGAGCCTTAGCGCATGAGGGGGAGCACCCAACGATTTGTGTGACCCACGACAGGGAAGAAGCGCTGGTTTTGGCGGATGATCTCATCGTAATGGCGGAAGGGCGGATCCTGGAGCGGGGACAGGCCAGTGAACTCTGCCGGAAACCCAAGCATGCCTTCACTGCCCGCTTCCTACTAAGAGCTGGAATCCTTCCCCTACAAGGACTTGGAACCAAGAGAGGGTGTCCCCTCGGCTCCTTTTCGGTGCCGGAATGGGTCAAAGGAGAAGCAGCTTTGGCCCTTCTGCCTGGGGACCTAAAGCTCAGTCAGCCCAGCCAAGGATCTGGGACAAACAAGGCTGTCCTTGTTCCCGTCCTCGATCGGCATTTTGACGAGCGTGGCTGGCTTCTGGAGGTGGACCTGAAGGGCCAAGCTCTTTCGGTGCTCTTACAACCTAACGAGCCCATTCCCGATCCGGGTATGCAGGTGAGGATCCAACTCTCCAGGCCCCCGCTTGTGGTCCAAACAAATGGAGAAAGCGCATGAAATTGTTTTCCGGCCTTGCTGGCAGGCTCCTCGTTTTGCTCATTTTTCTGGGACTCGGAGCTGGTCTTTACATTCTCATGCAGCCCCCCAAAACCTCCCCTAAGAAGGCCAGCAATCACAAGGAGGACATCCCTCTTTTCACATCATCCGGACAATGTCAGGCGTGCCACCCTGCTCTTTGGAACGAATGGAAAAAAAGCCACCATGCAATTTCCTACACAAACCCAGAAGTCCGAAAACTCTCCAGCGACTTCCGCCAGAAGGAATGCCAGGATTGCCACCTGCCTCGTCCCATTTTTGAGACCGGTCTCACAAAGCCACCTCTCCCCCGCCAGAGCCGCCCGGACGAGGGGGTTGACTGTCTTACTTGCCACATGCGTCCCGATGGGCGCATCCTCGGCGTCCATACAAACCCCAAGGCTGGCTGCAAACCACTGGCTGAGCCAAGTTTAGCTTCCGTTGCTCTTTGCAAAACCTGCCATAACCAACACAAGACAACGGACCAGTGGGCCGCATCTCCCTTCGCCAAAAAAGGGGTGTCCTGCAATGATTGCCACATGCCCAAAATCGAGGGGAAACCGGGTCGGCGCTCCCACTTGGTCAAGGGGGCCCACGACCTTGCAACTCTGAAGAGCGCTGCACGCCTTGGAGTTCGCTTGGAGAAATACAAGGTCCTTGTCGAAGTCGAAAACAAAGGAGCTGGGCACAACCTACCCACAGAAGAACGTCACCGGGCCGTTGATGTCATTTATCGCATCCTCCCGGCGGACGCTCGCCCCCAACCCTGGAGCCCCACTTTCACACGCCTCTACCGCTTCAGGCAACCTTACCTCGGGGATCCTGGACCGAACACACAACTCCCCTCGGGCCAGACATGGAAGGGAAGTTTTGAAATCCCCAAACCTCTCCAAGCCAAAGGAACCCGCATCCAGGTGCGCCTCCTCTACCACCTCACCCCCTTCCAAAAGGACAAAGAAGGCAGCCTCCTCTACGAAATCGAGAAGGTCCTACCATGAACCCCCACCTCTCCCTCCTCCTCCCCCTCCTCCTCCCTGCCTGTAGGCAAAAGGGGACACCCATTCTTTCGGAGCCAAGCGGGGCCCGCCCAGGTCCCTCGCGAGTCTCAGCACCCCTCCCCGGCACACCGCCGCGTTTCTCAGACGTTTTAGGAATCTGGGAGAAGCGCTTTGCCAAACCCAGCAAAGGAGCCTCCGACGCCCCGATCCCCAGCCTTCCCACCAAAACCCTGAACACATTCAAGGATCTTTTCCAAACCGCCACCTCCAAGGGCCGGACCCTCGCACGTTTTCGCAAAAGAGCCCAAAGCCAGCTTCAAGCGCACCCTAACGAAGCCTTAACCGCGCTCCACAACCTGCTCCAGACCCCAAAGAACTCAGCCTCCAGCCTGAGCGACGAGCAAAGCATGGGTGTCCTTCTTCGAATCAACCCGGCAAAAAATGCTTTGGGGACTTTCTGCCTGCGTCACCTGGAGGACCCGGGACGGCCACTCCTTCGCCAAACATGCGCCAGCCGCCTTGGAGATCTTGGATTTCCCCACGCGACACCCAAACTCCTGCGTCGTCTCAAATACGAAACAAACCCCGAAGTTCTCATTGCGGTTTTCTTGGCCTTGGGAAAACTCGGCAATCCCAGCGGCCTTGCCAATCTTCTCGCCTGGCTTCAAGACCCCAAATGGGCAGCCCGGGCGGGGAAGCCCCTCGTCACCCTCATTCAAATCCTCGGCCAAACTTATGACCCTAAAACCGACGGTTGGGCAGGCCTCACTCGAAAAGCCAAGCAGCTCCTCCAAACTTTTAAAGAACAGGGCAGCTTCCAAAGCAAGACAACTTCCCCCAACGAGAGAACCCTCCGCGAATACTGGCTTTTCCTTCGCCATTTGAACGGGACCAAGCTCCGCCCCATCGATGATGCACGTTTCATCTGTAAGCGAGCCGGTCTCCAGCCCGTTCCCCTCCTAGGGGAAGCATGCCTAGACAAACACCCTGGGGTTCGGGTCCGTATCCTCCAGATCCTCATCGATTTGGGACACCCCTCTCAAACAACACTCGATCGTGTCCGCCCCCTTCTGGCCGATCCTCTCTGTGCCCCATACGCAATTGAAGCCATCGGGGCTTTGGGAGGAGAGAAAGCTTGGGAAACTTTACGCGGTTTGATCCAAGGCAAGCCTCCTGCACAAAGCCCCAGAGAGCGCGAATTCCGCATCGCAACCCTAAAGGCACTCATGCACCTTGAGGAAAAAGCCTCCATTCCCCTCCTTCAAGGGATCTTTGCCAAAAGCAGCGGAGATTTGGAAATACAGGTGTATGCAGCAGCAGCACTTCGGACCGCAGCACGGGCACAGAAGAAAAGCGCGGAAGAGTTTTTACGCAAGATGCTGAAAGCGAAAGCCTTTCACCCGCCAACGCTTCGCGAATTGCTGGATCAATAGAGAGGCAAACCCCGAAACTTCTCTCTGAGTCATCTGGATCCGTTACTGATCCTCCAGGAAGTAGTTGAACCCCACAGCCTCTTCTGCATGCAGGATCTCATAGGCATGCGCAGGGCTCTTCGCATGGTATAGCTGATGTTGGACGTGGGGATCCCTGCCAATCGCCCTGGCAAATGCCGCTAACACCTCCAAGTGGCGATCTCTTTGAGATTTTGGGGTCGCCAACAAAATGAAACAATGCACTGGGATCCCATCGGGAGTCTCAAACCGCAAGCCCTCCCTGCTGATCCCCATGACCCCCAAAATACGGTCTCCCGACTCCAAAACCCCATGTGGAATCGCCAAACCTGATCCCAAACAAGTTGAGAATTCCCTCTCCCGCTCCAGCACCGATGCCAAAAAAGCCTCTCGATCAATTTCGAGATGATTCGTCGCAATCAGAAGGTCAACCAACTTCTCAATAGCCTCCTCCTTGGTCTCCGCCTTAAGGTTGGTCGAGATATTCTCCTCGTGGAGAAAATCTATGAGTCGCGCCCTGTCTTTGCCCGCCTCCCCTGATTTCAGCAAAGCCAACCGGGTCGTAATCGGCCCAACAATCTCATTCAACAACACCGAAGTCAGCCCAACAGCCACAAAGAGCCCTTGGATCTTCTTTGTCTCTTCGGTGGCCCCAAAAAGAGGATCCTCCAATATCACAATAATGAGGCCCACCGCCACCCCTGCCTGAGGAATTAACGCCAAGCCAAGGTATTGCCGCACCTTGTCGGTCGCCCCAGCCAAGCGCATCGCCCCCCAAGCGGCAGAGTACTTCCCCACCATTCTCATCCCCACAACCAAAAGAGCCAAAAGAATCGCCTGCCCGACAAGGTCGAAATCCAAATGCATTCCAGCGAGGGTGAAAAAGGCGGCATAAATCGCCATCTCGAAGTTGGCAAAGACCGAATGCCCTAACTCCTCATTTTCCGGTGAAAGGTTTGCAAGGGTCGTCCCCAAAAAGAGACATGCCAAGAGCGGCGAAATCCCAAACAGCTTCCCCAATCCCACAGCCATAAGAATCGCTACCATCGAATAGGTAGCCAAGCGATCCGAAGTTACTACATTTCGGGTCATCCGGATCAATAGAAGCCCCGCTCCTCCTCCAAGGAGCGCAGAGGAGCCGAGTTGCCACACTGGCGCAAGAATCCCGGACATCAGAGTCAAAGTCTGCCCATGGTCCAGTTGGGCTTTTACAATGGTATGCCCCAATTCGAAAAAGGCGATGCAAGCCATATTGTTGAGAGCAATGGCAGCAACCAGAGTTTTTACAAAAACCCCCTTGGAATGGGTTTCCTTGACTAGGGCTACAATCGTCGCGGGTGCGGTAGAGATCGCACAAGCAGCCAGCAGGGGACTAATCAACCAAAGCCCCTCGCTTTCGGCCTTGGTCCCGACGACACCCCCAAACACCAGCAATCCCCCCCAAACCAAAAGAGGAACAACCGAAACTTCGAACATCAAGAGCAATGTCAATCGCTTCCAGGCATTGCGGAGCTTCTTAAACTGTAAATGGCTCCCAACGGCTACGCCGATCAACCCCAAAGCAAAATCTGTTACAGGGGCTAATCCGTGGATTGCTTCCTCCTCAAAAACATGGAGAACATCGGCCCCCAATAGGATTCCAGCGACAATCTGCCCAGTCACCGAGGGAAGCCCGATCCGTTTAAAGGCTACGCCAAAACCAATCCCAACAACCAAGATGATGGCCAAGGTCAACAGGGTTCCCGCGTGCTGGAGGGGTAGAAAGTCCGGTCCGATAAGGGAGAGGAGAATCATCGCCGCCTAGAATGCCATGAATCTCTCAGCATGGAAGCTCTCACCGAATTCTCATCAAGGAATGCTCTCCAGGGCTGGCCTGGAAAAAGGATAGCATCCATTGCACTAAGGGATTAAGCCCTGCTCTAGAAGGCCTCCCCTGGGAAACAGGACCAGGTCAAGAAAAGAATTAGAAAGGGTGGATCCCCAAAACCAACTTGACCGCTACGCCAATCAATAAAACCCCAAACATTTGTTTCAACCACTTAGCCTTCATTTTCCTTTTCATCAAATGTGCCCCCAACTGGGAGGCGACCACAACAGCCAAACCTGCACCAAACAAAAGAGGAAGATCAAAATGCCCTTCGCTAAGATGGCCGGCGAAACCTGAAAAGGATGAAAAGATCACGACAAAAGAGGAAGTTGCAGCGGCCTGTTTGGTTGGATATCCCAAAGCGATCAAAATAGGAACAAAAAGAAACCCTCCCCCAATCCCCAACAATCCGGCCAAGAATCCTATGAAAAGCCCGGAAACACCCGTAATCCAAGCGCGCAACTTGGGCTCCATCAGTAAAACCGGTTCGGGATCCCCCGAACTAAGCAACATCTTCCCTCCCGATGCCACCATCCCAATGGAAAAAAGTAGGATTACAGTGTTTTGAGGAACAAAACCTGAAGCCCAGGCTCCAACAGGGGCTCCTACAAAAGAAGTCACCACCATGGGCAGACCTCCTCGATAGTCGATCAACTTGGCTCGTTGATAAGAGGCAGCAGCCGAGAGAGCTGTCAAGCCGTTTAAAAAAAGCCCGGTTGGGATGGCTACACTTTTAAAGTCGTAACCAAACCAATGAAAAACAGGGATATAGAGCAAGGCCCCACCGAGTCCAAGCATCGCAAAGAGGCATCCCAAGAGAAAAAGTACGAGGATCACAAGCCATACCATTGGGTCGCCTCGCATACGGATCCAAGAAGTCGTCAGTCATCCACAAATTCCAGAGTCAAACATGGCTGGAGGTGATCGCCCGAATTTTCCGAAAGGAAAGCCCTAGCGGCAAATCTTTTCAACAACCTTTTATCTCTGGCAACAATCCCATGAAGAAAAGGGATTAGGGCTTTGACACAGCCTTCTCTCGACAAGGGATACAAACCTTCTGAGCACCGAGAATCCTTCCATAAGGCTCCACAACCAGCTCACCGCATAGATCACAAACAAAGCTATCAAATGAATGTGGTGGCTCTTTCCATGTGTAATCAAAGACCTCTGAAATATTGAAGATCGCATCGGTAGGAGCGCTGGCAATCCGATCCACGAGGAGCTGCACAACCTCCAAAGGCACTTCGGAAGCAGGAATCCCCTTCATTCGGTATTTTTGGAAAAAGTCTGTCTCTTTGTTGGCTAACATGGCCTCGGCCTTGGGAGACACACGAACAGCTCTCATGTTTTTCTTGTCGATCAGAGTCACCCCCCACTTCCCCAGATTCAAGCGCTTGATATTCCCCTTGCCAAAGGTGCAACCAGTGGCCATTTGTACCCCATCGGCAAAACATGTTGCGCAATGGTCCACTCCTATTTCCACAAGTGCCTCAAGTTGCCCATCCTTCGCCCTATCCACACCAAGCTTTTCAAGAGCCGCTAAACCCAAACGAAGCCCCATGGGCATGGCGGGACACTTATGGCCATGGAGAAGAAGGGCAGGCTCATAGAGTTCTTGGTAGTTCATCACGACACTCCTTAGCTTGGAATTCATCAAAAGGCCAATATTTGCCTTTTTGGCCATTTAGACAAGTAAGAAAAGAAAAAAATCCGAAAAATCCCATTTCTTTGATTGTTTATAAAAAAAGGCCCCTGGGCACATCTCAAACCAAATACAAGCTTAATCTCTTTGCACCTGCAGTTGATCCAAGCATTTCAGAAATGGGTCAAGACAGGGCGCTGTGAGGGAGTAAACCACCTGATTGCCCCTTTTTTCCCAATGCACAAGTCCCGCTTGCTTCAATTTAGCCAAATGCCTGGAGACTGTTGAAAAATCTGCGTCCACCAAGGCCTGCAGCTCCCCAACACACATCTCGCCTTGTTCCAGAGCCTCAAAAAACAGCAACCTCGTAGGATGGGCGAGAGCTTTGAGCCTGGCAGCTCTGATTTCTCGGATTCTCTCGGCTTTTTTTGTCTTCAAACTCTTCATTTCCAAATCTCAGGAAGGCATTTCATTCGAAATCTTATTGTACCTGGACCGTGTCGGTAGACCGCATGTTTCATTAGGACCTTCGGCTTGGCCATCCTTGCGGGGATAAGAAGAAGGCAAGGATGCAGGAAAAACATAGAGGAGCCGATTAGGATTTCATCTTCATGCTCGTCAAAACAAAAATCGCTTCGTTCCTTTTTATTGGCTACCTTCTCTGGCAAGGGGGGGTCGCTGGTTACCAAATGGGAACCGAAGTAAAGACTCGCATCCCGGACCTGCTTCCAGCTCTCACCATGGATGAGACCGCCCGGATACGGAGAGATCTTGGTCTCTGGGAGAAGAGATTGCATCTCCCTGCAGGGACTCTTCAAGAGTCTTTTCAGAGCCTGGCTCGCCGAACTCCGGAGCACGCCAAGATCTTTCTGATCTCCGACGACCCAAATACCAGAGATATGGTCCTCTCCCATTTAAAGATTCTCCTTCTTCCCCGGCGCTTTTGGCTCCTGGATCACATCCCTTCGGATTGGGAATCCAAGGCGAGATCCTTGCTTCCCTCTCTTTTCATCCTTGAAATCGGTCCGGAGAGCGATCCAAGACTCCGCGAAAAAGCAACCCTCCTCAACGCCGGGAAAGGGTTTTTCCTCTGGGAATACGAAGGTTAACCATGCCCAACCCTATGGATGTCCTTCGCATTGCGGGTCCTCTTCTCCTTATCTACTTCCTCGGGGCTTCCATTCTGGCTTTTTTCAGGATCCGATTCTCCAAGGACCCTCTCGCTTATCCGGGTTGGGCCCTCGGAACAGGAGCGCTGGGAACCGGGTTCC
The DNA here is from genome assembly GCA_026984035.1 of Planctomycetota bacterium. GTDB lineage: Bacteria > Planctomycetota > UBA1135 > UBA1135 > HyVt-539. The sequence goes on along the minus strand of JALSSW010000090.1, from coordinate 4,057 downwards.
TCATCTTTGCTTGGCTTTGGTTCCGGCCACAAACGGCCACAGCTCTCATCCCGGACCTATTGGTCGGCGGAGCGATGCTCCTTTTTTTCATCCTCTCTAAACTCAAGGAGGCCCGGACTCGGAAACCCACGCATCCTCTGACTCCCAAGCTAGGCACCCCCCCCAGTGTGGGAATCCGCTTTGAACGGGGAATCTTTGTCCTTGTTGTCCTCTTTGTCGTGGCCCTTGTCCTCCTACGGATTGCATCTGCATCCCTCGAACCCATGGTGGCAGGGGACGAAGCGGGAATCTGGTCCCAAAAGGCCAAAGTTCTCTGGCTCTCCGGCGGCTTCAACCAAAGGTATCCCCGCCTCCTGGATTTTTGGCCTACCCCCCAAAAAGACTATCCCCTCCTCAACCCCCTGCTCCAAGTTTTTGAATTTGCCAACTGGGGACGCATCACCCTCATCGCCAATCGTCTCCCCTTCCAAGCACTTTCCCTCGCCACAATTTTCGTTCTCGCTGCGGGCTTACGCAAAAGACTTCGCCCATCCCTCGCCGCCCTAATTCTCCTGATGGTCAGCTCCTGGCGATTGTTCGCCTGGGATTCCTTCGAAGGAGACGGTGAAGTCCTCATGGTTTTGGGATCCGTCATGGCCCTGGATAGCTGGCTTCGCTATCGCTTGGATTCTGACTCTTCCATCCTCCCCCTCCTCGCCATCGGACTCAGCCTTCTGGCCTGGGGAAAAAACGAAGCTCTCATGATCGGGGCTGCACTCATGATCGCGGCCCTCCTTCTCAGCTTCCTCCATATTCTTCGAAAAAAGCCCATTGCCCGACCGAGCAAGGCTCTTTTTGCTCTCGTTCCCCCCATTCTCATCTTCGCTCTGAATCGTACCGTCAATACCCACTTCGGATTCGAGTCCCCTTGGGCCAGAGACCCTCGAGGGACCCTCCTTGATTTTTTTGTGAACCAGATTTCCTCATATAGCCCCATCGTCCTTCGATTCTTCTGGGAAGAAATCTTCTTCTACGCGAAGCACTCTGGTTACGTGGGGATCGCACTCTTGCTTTGGATCTTGACCTTTCCCCGCAAGACTCTGGGAGAATGGACGATCACCTTCCCCGCCCTAGCCTTACTTGGAACCTGGCTTGCGACCATTTGCGTCTTTATTGCGACTCCCGCAGAAGTCAAATGGCACTTACTCACTGCCGCAAAACGAGTGGCCTTCCAAACCATGCCTGCCTGCGCACTCCTACTCGCTGCGGCCGTGGATAAAACCGTCCCCGCTCTGGGTCCTTGGAAGCCCGCATTTCCTCCTGATCGGGTGGAGCTGGAGCTTCCTTAGTGGGAGACAAGCGGACTTGATTACCCATTCCACCCACCGATAAAATTTAGGAAAAGAAAAGAACTAACCCACGGTCCTTAGAAAAGCTTCCAGGTCCTTTCCCTCCTCATCCATAAAGGTTTCCTCCAAAACACGAAACGCGCGAAGACGATCGAGCCTGAAATTCCTAAAACCTTGGCGAAGTTCGCACCAAGCCGCCAAGGTCCAGACCTTTCCCCAAAAGTAAAGAGCTAGCGGGCGAAGGATCCGCTGAGAGAGATGCTCCTCCCGGTCGGTATAGTGGATCTCTACCTTTCTCTTTTCCTGAATGGCACTTTGAATCAGGGAGAGTCCCCGTGCGGCAACATCCCCATCAAACTGGAAGTCAGGAACAAAGAGAGCCGTTTCCTGAAAACGTTGGAGCAACTCGGGAGGAAGAACCGCTTCGATTTTCCGAGCTGCTCGTCGGGCTGCGTCCCGGAGAGGGGTGTCAGAAAAACAAGATGCCAAACGAATCCCCAAAATCAGGGCCTCGCACTCAGCCCGATCGAACATAAGCGGGGGGAGATCGAAGGACTCGGGAAGGATATAGCCAACTCCCGCCTCGCCTTCGATCGGGATCCCCGAGGCCTGGAGATCCTGAATATCGCGATAAATAGTGCGCTCAGAGACCTCCAGTTCCAGGGCTAACTCCCGCGCACGGACATGCCGATCCCGTCGAAAGATCTGAACGATCTGAAACAGCCTGTCCGCACGCCTCATAACTCAGGATCACCTCTTCTTTGTTTCCCAGACCCCGAGATGAGCACCCTGGGGATCCTTGATCACCGCAAAGATCCCGTGCTCCTCAACAGCAGTCGGAGGAACAACAATCTCAGAGCCAAGCTCTTTCGCCTTGGCAACAGTGCCTTCAAGATTCTCCACCAAGACATAGGGAAGCCAAGCCGAGGGCATTCCTTCCATGGGCTTATTCATCATACCGATGCCCGCCTGGTCTCCCCGCTCGGACATATAATAGGGTCCGACCGGGGTGTCCGAGGGGGCGGAAAATTCCCATCCAAAGAGGGAACTGTAAAAATTCGAGGCTTTTTTGGCGTCATCAGTCGTCAATTCCACCCAACAAAAATCGTGTGCTTTCATTTTGAATCCTTTGCAAAATTGCTCGCAGAAAAACCGCGTAGAAAAACCGCGCAGAAAAACCGCAAAATAGGGGTGACCCCTTGTGAGAATTTGTTTTACGCGAAGCCTCCTGACAGCCCTGTGTCAGGAGACTTCAAAAAAAGGACCCTGGCCCCCTTTTCCGTAAAGGGACCAAGCTTTTGACTCAAAAAGATCGCTTAAATGGATCCATGTCGAATCACCGCCTTCACACAAGTGGGGGAAGCAGCAGCAGCGAAAGCTTCGGCAAGGTCCTTCGGAGAAAAGTGGTGGTCGATCAGACATTCTCCCAGGTTTTGAAGCTCCGAATCTTCGGCTAAGAGCGCCAGAGCCTCCTCAAAATCGCCACAACGAGAGCTGCTTAATGAGATTCCCCGGTCATCAACAGCCCGGTAAAGGGACGACTTCTCTTCCTTGTTAGCTCGGAGGTAAATGGTCCCTCCAGGTCGCAGCATACTGAGCTCTTTTCCGCGAATAGGGCGAATGACCTGGTCCAGGTTCCGGCTCTGGTCAACAACCACGAGGTCCGCCCCATACAAGCCCCCTTCACCGGGAAAGGCCCGCAGCGCCATCAGGTCCGTCAAAGCAGCCTCACCCCGCACAACCCGGCAATGCTGCTTCCATTCGGAAGGTGGGTGTCCCTTTGCTAACCACACCACCGTGCGGACATCGGAAGGAAGGGTGTCCCGGTAAGGCTGGACCCGAAGCTCATCAACCACAAAGGGGGTCAAATTTCGAAGACCCGCAGTGGGAAGTCCATGGGTGGATTTGAGATGTACTTCGGATGAAGCAATGCGCAGGGCGGTCCGAAAGGCCTTTGGATTCCCCGTAGTGTCTAAAACAATCTCAAAGAGGCCATCGGCCAAATTCTCCCCTTCCCCTTCCACCTTAAAGACACTGTCTGCCCCAAGCTCAAGGGCCAGATCCATAGGGCGCTTTCTGCGACCTAAACCCAGAATCTCGAACTCATCACCCGAATGCCGGCGGCGAGCGGCCAAAGCGGCAATCACTTGTAGGCCAAGGCGCCCGAGGCCAAGAACGGCCACCCGCTTTCCATGCTTTTCTTTAACACAATCGACGGCGTGAAGAGCTGCTGCGAAAGGTTCGCAGAGGACAGCCGTCTCGGCACCGAGCTGGGGAGGAACGGCGAAGATGGCATTCTTGGGCGCAAGGATCTTGGGGCCAAAGCCGCCCGGAAGTCGGTCGATTCCAAGAACCTGGCGTTCGGGACAGTGACGGTGCAAACTGGAGGCCCCTTGAGCATTGCAATAAGGGCAGTCCACATCCAAACCCCTTGCTCGATGAGAAGCGTTGATCTCGATCACAACCCGGCAGCCTGAGGAGTCCCGAGCGAGCACTTCATGTCCAAGAACCTGCGGAAGAGGAAAAGGGAGATTCTTCCGTGCCAAATCGGTCGCACAGACCCCACAACTCTCGACCTCCAGCGGAACCAATCCCTTGCCCAAGTCCTCATGGAAGGCCCCATTTCGCATAAGCCTCCAGCCTCCCTCTTCATCCTGCTGAAAGCGAAATTGGGCCTTATTCCATTCCCCCATAGGGCCAAACTCAAACGCTTCGAAATCTCCGTTCAT
>JALSSW010000089.1 GCA_026984035.1 Planctomycetota bacterium | reverse complement strand
GAGGGCTTCTTGGGCGGCCCAGAGGCGGTGGACTAGGCGGGGGCTGCGGGTTTTGAGGATGCCGAAGGGGGTCTTCAGGACCTTGCCGCGGCGGCCTTGTTTGAGGGGCTGTCCCTGGGCGAGGAGGTCTTCGAGGCTGGGGAGGGGGGAGGGGAGCTGCGGGCAGGGGTGGCGGCGGATGCCGTGGAGGCAGCGGCGGTAACTGCCTGAGTCGCGGAAGGCCCGGGCGATGCGTTTTTTGAGGGCGCGGCTTCGGGCGGCGGGGAGGAAGGGGGGATCCTGGGGCAGGCCCAGGGGGGTGAAGAGGGCGGCGCGCAGTTGGCTTTGCTCGGGCCAGGGGAGGGAGAGGTAGAGCGCGGTGAGCGCGCGGGCGCGCGGGCGCCAGGGGGACCTACCGAGGACTTCGGCATGGAGGTCGAGTAGGTGGAGGTTTCCGTCGCCGCCCAGGTAGAGGTTGCCCAGGTGGAGGTCCCTCGGGCGAAGGCCGGCCGCGAAGGCCCGGGCCAGGAGCTTTCCGGCTCGGGCCATGAGGGCAGGTTCCGCCTCCCCTTTGCGCAGAAGGTCCAGGAGGTCGCGGCCTTCGCCCAGATCTTCGAGGACGAGCAATCCGAAGCGGGGGAGGATTCTTTTCTCGACTGCTGCGCCGAGGACGCGGGGCACGGGGAGTCCCCGCAACCTTGCTGCCTTGAGCCTGGCAAGCTCCAACAAAGCCCGGCTTCGGATCCAAGCGGAGCGGAGCGCCTCGAAACGACCCTTGCGTGTAAAGGTCTTGAGGATGAGCCTGCTTCCCTCCGGTCCCACCCAACGAAAAACCTTGCGAAGCGGTGAATCTTTGAGCAAGGAGAGTGTCCCCTTACCCTCTGGGAGCGCCCCGAGCAGTTCCCCGGGGGCCGCCTCCTTCCAACACAAGCCATCGATCCCAAAAGGAAGCGTGGTCTCCTCCGGCTTTGCCCCTATTCTACGCGCTTGCATCTCGGGGCTAGATTAGGAGTTCGGCCCCGTCATAGGGAGGGAAGTTTTAGAGTGTGGCGTTTTCACCGGTATTACCTACGCGAGATCTTGACCAATGCGGGCATGACCTTCGTCATGCTCTTCGGGATCAGTCTGCTCGCTCTGGCTGCCAAGGGGATCACGAGGAGCCAGGGCGCGGACATGCTGACCGCGCTTTGGATCACTCTGCTCTGGTCCACCGACTCCATCCATCACCTGATCCCGATTTCCCTCCTGGTGGGCACAGTTTTCACCTTCGGAAGGGCGGCCGCGGACAATGAGATCACCGCGATCCGCATGGCGGGGGTCAGTCCCCTTCGCTTGATGGGTGCCGTCCTGATCGCAGGTTCCTTGGCCTCGGGGGTCAATTCCATGATCCTCCACAACCTGGTCCCCATGGTGCACTACCTCAAGTACCGGCCCTTCAAAAACCTGGTGCAGCAGTTTTTGCAGAGCAACCGCGCGAGCGGGAACACGCTCAAGGTCGGCAAGATGTCGATGACCTGGGAAAAGAAAGAAGGCAACTGCTACCAAAAAGTCGTTTTCGATCTCAAGCACGGCGGAACGAGTCGAGTCGGTTGGGCCAGGCGGGCCTGCTTCGAAGCCCGCAACAACGGCCGCATCCTTGTGCTCAAGCTCTTCGATACCGAAGGCCACGAAAAGACCGGAAAGAAGGGGCGGGAGCGACAGTTCAAGGTCGGGGAACTGGTGCTGAGCTTTGACATCCGCGATTTGATCGAGAAAAACAAGCGAAGGGAGGGGGTCAAGGATTTGGAGACCGCCCAACTCTGGGCCGAGTGGGAGCGCGGGCAGTCCAAACAACAAGGAGAGATCGAATGGCGCATCTGGCGAAGGACGACCCAAGCATGGGCGGCCTTCTTTTTTGTGCTGGTCGCCTTCCCCATTGGGGTTATGAGCAGGCGGGCGGGGCGCATGGTCGCCTTCGCCTTTTCCTTTATTCCGCTTTTTCTCTACTATGTCCTCTCCTATATCGCGCCCAAGCTGGCGCGTTCGACAGACAGTGTGCTTCCCGTGTTTCTCCCCTCCGCCGGCCTCTTTTTGGTCGCGCTCATCCTCAACCGTAGGGCTTTTCGTCGATGAGGACGCGCTTTCGATTGTTGCCCCTGATGGATTCTTATGTCTGGAGGATCTGTCTTGGCTCCTGGGCGGTCTGCCTGTTTTTTATCGTGGGCCTTTTCATCCTTTTCGATGCCTTGGGCAATCTTGAGAGCTTCGCCCGTTCCATTCAGCGACTTTCTGGGGAAGGAGATTCGCGGGGCGTGGTCCTGGTCTTTTCGTATTATCTTTTGCAACTTCCTTTCGTCTATCTCATGGTCGCCCCCTTCGTGACCGTGACTGCGGGGATGTTTGCTGTGAGCAGGCTCATGGGAGCCAACGAGATCATTCCCATGATTTTTACCGGGAGGACCATTTATCGGGTTCTGATGCCGGTGCTTCTCCTCGGCCTTTTCAATATGTTGGCCATGCTCGTGCTGCGAGAGTTTGCCCTCCCTCGTCTCCTCCAGCCCCGCGATTCTCTGGCTCTCCTGCTCAAAAAGGGCCAAAAGGATCCCGTCCTAGAAAACCGCATCCTCCGTCTGGACTCGGAGAGCACCCTTGTGTTTGACAAGTACCGTCTCCGCAGCGCGGAGATGGAAGGGGTCATGCTCTACGTCCGCCGCCCCGACCATCGCTACCAGCTTCGAGCGCAAAAAGCTGTCTACAAAACTCATGGCCGTCTCGGAGCCGGTTGGTATCTGACCGGGGGCAAACGCAGCATCGAAGGCACCTCTCTTTGGGAGCCCATTCGATTTCACGGCTTTTCCGGCTTGGATCCCGCTCGCCTCCAAAAAGAACTCAAGCGAAGCAGGGAGCTGATGGATCTGACCTTCAGCGATCTCGCGACGATGATCCGCGAGAAGCCGGGCATCCCTGATTACGTGGTGACCTTTCACAGTAACCTGACCTTTCCCCTGGCCAACATCCTGCTGATGATCCTGGCCCTCCCCTTTGCCCTGCGTTTTGAACGGGGGAGTAAGACGGAACAGGTGGTTTTCGCGCTCTTAGTTTGCGGCGCCTATTTTGTTGTGGATCTTATTTTCCGCAATCTTGGAACCCAGGGGACCCTCAATCCCGTGGTCGCTGCCTGGATGCCTTCGATCCTTTTTGGGAGCTTGGGCATCGTCCTCTTCGATTCGGTTCGGACCTGAAGGGGCTTCCCATCCCTCAGCGGGGGACGAGGATGAAGCGTTGTTTGTTCTTGGGATGGACCCCTTGAAACGCTGTTTTCCCTTTGCCGTCGAAGCGCCCGTGATTCGGTTGGATCTCGGAGGGAGAGGGGGATCTATAGGTTTTTCGCAAAGAATCCAAACAAAAGACCTGGAAGGGAAAGTCTGCGTTTTTTGAGGCCAGGACCTGGGGGAGTTCCAGGATTCCTCCTGAGAAGTCCTTGGGGAGGACATAGGGAAGGGGGACCTTGCTGACGGGGTTCTTGAAAAAAGGGCTGCTGAGGGTGGGGCGCCAGTCTCTTTCTTTTAGGAGAACCCAGTCGCGGCCGCTTGAGGCAATCCGGAAGGCTTTGGGGATGCGAGGTCTTGCGTATTGAAGCCAATCCGAGTCCAAGTTGGCGAAAAGGATGTAACGAGCGGCCCCTTTGAGTTGTTCGAGGGGAGCGAGTCCACAGTTGTATTCGAGAAGATCCTGCCAGCTTCTGTGAAAAGGGAAGCTACGTTTTAAGGGCGAATGGGGATAGAGGGATTGATGGTTGGCAACCGAGACCGCCCCGTGCTGGAGAGCCCAGCGATCCAGGATGTGGAGCCATGGGTTGAAGGGGAATTCTTTTTCAATCGAAAGAAGTCTTCCCGGCTGGGGGGAAAGGGACTTTTCCGGATGAAAGCCTTGGACCAGGAGGAGAGTCTGGGGTTCATAGAGGTGAAAGCCTGTGAGGACGCTTTGATGTGTTTGGATCGGGGGGAGGGCTTTGAGCTCCTTTTTGAGCTGGGTTTCCAAGCGGTGATCCACCCTCATGGCGAATGCAAGTAAAGCCGTTGCACTGCCGTAAAGGATCCAAGCAAGGGTTCGGGGGTGGATCCGAGAAGGGGGCGCCAAGGCGAAAAGAAGGAGGATCCATCCCAAAAATCCTGCGCGAAGCCTGAGTTCCACAACGAGGTGCATTTTGTCGGGAGCAAGACTTGTGAGAAGGAGAAGAAAGAGGCCACCTAGGAGAAAGCGTTTTCTACGTGTTTGCACAAGGGGCTCAAAGGACTTCCATTGCAGCACAGAAACGAGGAGCAAACTCAGAAGAAAAATCCCGGAGAGCAAGCGCAAAGGTGAATCTTTTTCCAGGATCCAGAGCTGTCCCAGGATTTGAGGGAAGCCAGGTTTATAGCCGAGGAGGGGCTTTCCTCCCAAGTTGCCCATGCTGACCCAAAGGAACAAGAGGAGGTGGGGAAGGATGAAGAGAAAGCGTTTGAGGCTTTGGGGGCCGAGGGGTGAAAGGGTCACGAGGCCGAAAAAAGTAAGAGCGCCCAAGGGGTGAGCATAGAGGGCGAGGAGGAAGCAGAGGTCGCTGGCCAGGTTTCGGGCTCTCGGTTTTCGGAGGGTCCAGGCAAGGATTCCTAAAAAAACGGAGAGCATGAAATTGTAGAAACCCCAGTGAAGAACTCTTCCTGCAAAAGGAAGGAGGAGAAGGAAGAGGGTGGCGGGAGAGGCTCGCAGCTTTTCAAGCAATCTTCTTCCTGTTTCGAGAAGCAAGAACAGAAGGATGAGTTGGAAGAGCGATTCTGCCTCGTGGGGACGCATGCCCAGGAGGAGAAAAAAACCTAGGAGGAAAGAACTGAGCTGATTGGTTCCCTGTCCCACTTTCCAGGCATAAAGGGAGCTTGTCGGTTGGATCCCTTGGAAGCAATCCATCAGAGTTTGTCCCGTGAGCAGGTGGCTGGGACCATCCTGACTGGGAAAAAGGGAAAGAAAAAAAAGATGAGCGGCCCAGAGGAGCAAGGGACCTAGAAAAAACCATCTGGGAGAAATCAAGGGTTTGAAATTGGGTGTCAAGTGATGCCTCTCCAAGGAAAGCAGTAAAGCAATGTTCGTTGCACGGTGTCTTTGAACTGCTTTGACAACCAAGAGATGAGCGTACTCTTTTTTGTCCGAATTTCCAAGGCGAAGGTCGCTTGGAGCGGGTTTCCCGATACTGGCGGGGAGGGCTTGGGTTGAAGATCTACTTGGCTTGGAGGCGGAATCCCCGGAACCGGCCATTGTGGATGGGTTGTTTGTTGAAGCGCTGTTCCAGGGCTTGGGTGACTTCGGGATATTTCTTTTCGATGCGCTCCCATGCCTTGTCTTCGATCAGGAGGGGGCCGCGTTTTGCGAAAAGGCTGAAGCGGGCGGCGACATCGCGTGCCAGGGCTTTACGGCCGCCGGGCCTGGCCTTGAGTTCCTGTTCAATCACGATTTCGTAGTTTTCCACGGGGGAGTATCCGACTTCGGGATGATCGTAGTCGAGGAAGAGACCTTTGGTTCCGGTTTCGACCACGATGAATCCCCCTTTGCCCGCTGCGGCAGCGGCGTCATCCGCAAAGGCCCAAGGGGCAGCGTCGTGCTTCTGTTCCCAAAGCAAAACACGGCGCAGGCCATAAACCGATTGGAAGACGATCAGGCTGAGGAGGAGGACGGAGAGGTGGGAGCTGAGAGAAAGCTTTGCGCGGGCTAAGAGGAAGAGGAGGAAGGCGAAGGGGGCGACGTAGTAAGCGCCGAACTCGTAGACGGGCCAGTGGCCGAAGAAGAGGATGTAGGGGAGGAGAGCGATTCCGGCGAGGCCGAGGCTGCTGAGAGGTTTGCGCAGGAGGATGGCGCTCGCGGCCAGGAGGGCGGGGCCGGCGAGGAGGACTTCGTGAAGAAGGTAGTGGATCCATTCCCCGGGGCTCTTGCTGCTCATGAGGGAGAGGGCGAACTGAAGGCTGGTATCTCTGAGGTAGGCGTCCCCCCCGCCGAGGAGGCGCGCCTTGATCCAGGGGTCCAGTTCCTTGAGGAGGAGGGCCGGGACGAAGAGGAGAAGGAGGGGAAGCCATTCGTGGCTTTCGGGAAAGAAGCTTTGTCTCTTCCTGAGGGCTCCGTGCGCATAAAGGGCGAGGGCGGGGAAGAGGAGCAGGCTGCTCGAGTGGCTCGCATAGACAGCGATAAGGAGAAGGCCCGCCAAGGCGAAGCGGGGAAGAGAGGGGGCGCCTGTCGTTCTGAATTCCCGCTCCAAAGCCCGATCGAAGGCCAGCAGAAAAAGGGACACCCAAAAAAAGTGGTGGGCGTGGTTTTCCACCTGGGTCCCGAAAAAGAGGAGAACGGGGGCGCTGCCCATGGCCAGGGTGAGCAACCAGCATTCGCGCGAAGAATGCCTGTGGAATCTCAGGAGGAGATGGAGGAGGGCCAGTCCGGAGGCGGCGCAGAAGCCAGAAAACAAAAAGGCGGCGGTCCTCTCGGGGATCCTGAGCACTCCCAAAAGGTCGGCGAAGAGGGCAAGGTCGGGGAGGAAGAGGATGTGGTGGGCCAGGAAGTTGCGATCCCGCAAGTAGCAGAGGATGGTGATTCCATCCCCGTAGGGTTGCCCCTGCCGGAGCAGAGCAAAGAGGGCGAAGGAGACCAAAAAGGTGAGGAGGCTGCCGCGGAGGGCCTTCATCTTTGCTTGAGTTTTAAGAGGGCTTCCCGGAACTGATTTGCGTGGGTGTCCTCGGCGCGAGCCAAGCTCTCGAACCAAGCTGCGATCTCCTCGTGCCCTTCTTCACGGGCCTGCTTGGCCATTTCGGGATACATCTTGTCGTTCTCGAGGGCTTCGAGGGCGAGGGCTGCTTCGAGGTTTTCCTGGGTCGTTCCGATGGGTTTTCCGGTGGTGGGTTCGCCGTATTCACGGAGATAGTCGAGGATGCCGAGCGCGTGTCCTGTTTCTCCCTGAGCTGCCTCGAGAAAAGTTTCTGCGATTTCGGGATAGCCTTCGAGCACGGCCCGCCTCGAAAAATAGAGGTAGAGACGATTGGCGCGGGACTCCTGGGAGAAGGCGTCCATGAGGTTTTGGTAGGTTTTGCTTTTTTTGAAGGCGTCATCCATTGCGTTGTCCCTTACTTCATCCAAAGGCTCAGCTGCCTTTTTTGGGGCGGCGGGCGACATGCCAGGGGTCGGCCTGATCCGTTGGCATGACAAGGATGCGGTCGATGTTGACGTGGGGAGGGCGGGTGGCCACGAAGAGAACACAGTCGGCGATATCCTTTGCGTGCAGAGGTTCGAAGTCTTCGTAGACCCTGGCGGCTTTCTCCTTGTCTCCCCAAAAGCGGACTTCGCTGAACTCGGTATCCACCATGCCCGGATCAATGCTGGAAATCCGGATTCCCATACCCAAGGTTTCCAGGCGCAGGGCTTCGCAGATCTTATGGACCCCTGCCTTCGTCGCACAGTAGACCGAACCGCCTGCGTAGCCCGTCCACCCAGCGACACTGCCGATCATGATGATTTGACCTCGTCCTCTTTTCTCCATAGCGGGGAGGAAGGCACGGCTCAGGTAGAGGATACCGAAGATGTTGGTTTCGACCATCTCGCGCCAGGCGCTGCCTTCGGCATTGTCGACCCGTTCCGTGCCCCGAGCGAGGCCGGCATTGTTGACAAGGAGGTCAGGGCAGCCTTGTTCCTTGAGGACGGATTCGGCGAAGGCCTTGACCGCCTTTTCATCGCGGACATCCAGGCTGTGGATGGTTACTTGGGGACAGGCTTGTTCCAAAAGTTCGGCGCGCAGGGCTTGGAGTCTCTGCGTGCGCCGTGCACAGAGGACCAAGCTCCAGCCCTGTTGGGCCAAGGCACGTGCGGTCGCTTCTCCGATCCCGGAAGAAGCACCTGTAACGAGGGCGAGAGGGAGGCTTTGCTTGCTCATTGGAGGAGAAGAGCATAGCGGTTGAAGCCCTCCTTCGCTGATTTTTTGTTCAAAACTCAGAGGGTCAAAACACAGAAGGCTTGGGCTCGTAGCCTATGGGGCCTATGGGGCCGCCAATGAGGCTGGCGCCTATCCGTCTCCGCGGAGCTGTTTCAGCTTTTCGATCGCGCTCATGACTTTTTTCGTGCGGCCACCTGCAGGTTGTATCCCGGAATCCTGGGTGGAAACCGTTCCAACCGTGGGTTGCGTGTTTTGCGCCGGCCTGGAGGCGGGGGCGTTTTGGCTTGCAGGTTGTGCAGGGGCCGAGGCTGCTGCGGCTCCCACCATTCCGGAGGCCTTGACTCCTTCCTGTTCGATTTTTTGGACGACCTCAAAAAGGGAATTCAGGGAGGACTCCAGGCGTTGCAAGGCTTCCTGGTCTGTGTCGCTGCCTTGGGTCGGTGTTTTGGACAGAGCCTCTTTGATCTTGGATTCGAGAGAAGCCCCGAGGTTTTCGAAAGTCTCCTGCAGAATGCGGCGATCTTCTCCCAGCTTGAGTTGGAGCTTTTCGCCCGCTTGATCGGCTTTTTGACCGACAAAGGGTTTCAGTTCCCCGAGCAGGGCTTCTCGGCTTTTTTCGAAAATCTCTTCAAGCTCCTGGGTGTCCCCCCTCAGGCGCTCGACCAGACCTTCAAACTTCTTCTCGGCTGTCACGGCATTTTCCGCCATGGCTTTTTCCAAACCTTCGAGGTCAGAGCGGATCTCCTCAAGTTCCTTCCCTTGATCCGTCATCATGCTGACAAGGTCCACAAGGGGTTTGTTGTACATCCTCGTGGCTTTGGTGAGGCTGACCATCATGTTCTCGAGTTTGGTGAGGGCGATCTGAACATCTCCCGGGGCAGTGGCCGTTTGAGTTTGTGAACTTCTTTGCTGGGCATCCCGAAGTTCTTGGAGAAGGCCCTCAATCTCCCGGTTTCCATGCTGGAGATTCTCTTGGAGGTTTTCGAGGAGGTTTCGGCTCGCCTTACCCTGTCCCTTTCCGATCAGGATCAGAACGAGGCCGGAGAGGAAGAGCATCGAAGGTTCAAGGCCGATGGCTTGAAAGCTCCCGAGCAATTCGCTCCCCTTGCCGAGGACGTTGAGTGCGCCATAGGCGATACCCAGCACAAGGAGAAAAAGTCCTCCCCAGAGAGCGGCTCCTCCAGCCCCCGGTCCGGAAGGAGGAGCTTGGTCCCTGACCCTTGGCGAAGGAGTCTGGTAGGTCACTTCATGCAGGTTGAGGTCTTCTTCTCCTTCGTAAACCTGAGAAGGATCTTCTTCGACAAATTCCTCCTGCTCCCAGTTTTCTTCTAAAAGGTTGGAATCTTCAAAGTTTTCTCCTTCGTCGATTCCGAGGACCTTATCCAAGGATTCTTGCAGGTCATTTTCGTTTTCTAGTGGAGGATGCCCCATTACCGATTTCTCCCTTTGGCCAGGTTTCAAGGATCCACCAGGCTGTTGAGTGTCCCAAAAACGCTGGAACTCTTTCGTTTCATCCCGAGTTCCCCGATGGATCCGTCTTCTTTCTATCGACCGCTTTTTAGGCTTTCTGAACCTGCTCCCGTAAAGCCGCTCTCCTTTTTCCTTGCCTTGAGGACAGGTCTGGGGGATTTTTTCATCCCACAATGTCACGTGAATACAAAGCTGTCCCTGTTGCTCCTGGAATTGCGATCGCAAGGGTGCTCCAAAGGCGTCTCGCCGGAGAGTATATCCCCCTTCTCCACCTGGAGGATGCGGAGGTCCCCGGAGAGATCACGCGCTTTCAAAAAGCCAGGGAACAGGCCGTCTCCTCCTTGGAGGGACTCATGGAAACCCTTGCGGCAAAGATGCAGGGGGAGGAGGTGGGGATCCTGAAGGCGAACCTGGCACTTCTCCAGGATCCTGGCTTTGGTAAGGACGTGGAGGAGGAGATTCAAAAAAACAAGATCAACTCCGAGGTGGCGGTGCAGCGCATCGTTTCCAAGTATGAGGAGGTTTTTAACTCCATGGACAACCCGACCCTTCGACAGAGGGCCGAGGATGTCCGGGACATGGGCAATCAGATCCTCGCGAGCCTGTTGGAGCGGACCCAGGAATCGCTGATTGCGCCCGGCGAGGACTACATACTGGCCGTGGACGAGTTTTTGCCCAGCCAGCTTGGACATATCGACACCGCGAGGGTCAAGGGCATCCTGATGGGGGAGGGAGGCAAATACTCCCATGGATCCATCCTGGCGCGCTCCTTGGGGATCCCTTGTCTCGTCGGACTCAAGGGCAATCTCGGCAAAATCGATCCGGGGACGCTGGCCATCCTCGATGGGGATGGAGGCAAGGTCCTTGTCGATCCAGGAGAGGATGAGATCGAGGAGTATCGGGTCAAGTTGGAGGAGATTCGGGAAGCCCAGACTCGGGTCTTTGAGGTGCGGCTCACCTCTTCGGTGACGACGGATGGAATCAAAATCAAACTCGAAGCCAATGCCGAAAGTTTACAAGAGTTCGAGGGCTTGGAGTCGGGTGTCTACGATGGAATCGGATTGTTTCGAACGGAGTTTGCCTTCATGGAGAGGCTCCAATTCCCTTCGGAAGAGGAACAGTTTCAGCTCTATAAGGATGTTTTGGAGCGTGCCCAGGGAAAGAGGGTGACCTTTCGAACCTTGGATGTGGGAGGGGACAAACCCCTTCCCTATCTCCGGACTCCTCCTGAACACAATCCCGTGTTGGGTTGGCGGGGGATACGGTTGACCCTTCGTTGGCCGGATCTGTTTTTCACCCAGATGAGGGCCCTTGTGCGTGCGAGTGCCTTCGGCAAAACTTCGATCCTTTTACCCATGGTGACCAACCTCCAAGAGGTGGAAACTGCCAAGGGGATTTTACAGGTGATTCTCAAGGACCTGAATGAACAGGGGATCCCTCATGGCGAGAACCTTGGCTTTGGTGTCATGATCGAGATTCCTTCTCTGGCCATGATGATGGACCACCTGAAGAAAATGGTGGATTTTGTTTCCATCGGGACCAATGACCTTGCGCAATACTTGTTTGCCGTGGACAGAGATAATCCGAGGGTTTCGGATTTGTATGATCCCTTCCACCCCGGATTCCTGCGGTTTTTGGCTGATATTGCAAAGTCTGGAAGGAAGTGGCAATTGCCTACCACCATTTGCGGAGAGATTTCTTCAGAATCCTCTTTGGTCCCTGTCCTCATCGGGCTCGGTTTTCGTAGACTAAGCATGTCTCCCGTTTTTCTTCCCCGGATTAAGTTAGTGATTCGATCGTTGGACAGTGGAAGTTGTCAGCGTCTTGCCCGCAGAATTCTCAATCTTAAAACCGCTGAGGAGGTTCGGGCTACTCTGAAGAAGAGCATGGAAGGTCGGAGCCGAGCCAGGAGGAAGCCCGGATGAAAAGCAGCAGTGAAGGAAAAGGACCTCGGATGAAGAAGCGTGGAAATTGGTCAGTCGAAGAACTCACAAAACTGCGGGCATCTTTTGGAAGACGTCCTCTTTCTCAGCTTGTACGCGAACTCAAACGCTCAGAGGAAACGATCCTTCATCGGGCGCAAAAGATGTTTGCAGGCCAAAAAAAAACCGGAGCTTGGACCGAAGAAGACGTGAATTGTCTCCGGGAGATGGTCGGCTGTTCGAACCTTGAAACGATGGCCTTGGTCCTGGGACGTCCGAAACAGAAGGTGCTGGCCAAGCTGCGTCATCTGTCCAAAACCCAGCGGAAGGGTCGATTCACCGAGGATGAGATCCTGTTTCTCAAGACCTTTGGCCCCTCACGCCCTGATTGGGCCCTTGCAATTGCCATGGGAAGGGATGTTGCGGTCCTCCGCCGTAAGGCCAAGGCCTTGGGTTTGGGGAAGGACAAACGTTTGGAAGAGGTTCCCATCCCTGAAATCGAGCCGATCATCCGCCTTGTTCCTCAGCCCCGCCTTAAAATGCCCCGTTGGTCCCCCGAAGAATGCCGCATTTTGAAGGAGCGCTATCCCAGAGTCTCAAACCTTCAGATTGCCCGCGCGCTCAACCGAAGCGTGAGCAGTATTGTGGCCAAAGCCAATGAGCTGCGCCTCAAAAAGGATCCGGGGCGACTTGAGGAAATGGGGCGAGAGAATGCCGCAAGGCGTAGGGATCGCTAGGGTTCTTCCCTTCGTTCTTTTGCCCGCTCGATTCGTTGATGCGGATTTCTCCCGGCTTTTTTCAGGAAGTGTAAACATTTACCCCTCATCCATCCGATAGGCAACCTTGTCCACTCATTTTCGGTAGGCCGCACAAATGGCCTGCCGGTTTGTCCACGAGGAATACAAGGTGCGCACATGGACGTCGTAGGTAAAAAGAGCCAAGGGCTTTCCGTCACGTGTCTGGAAAAAGACAAAGTCGCGATTCTTGCTTTCAACGATCGCAGTCTCAACTTCTATGTCACCGACGCCCTCAAGGAAAACCTGAAGGAATTGATCAACGCAAAAATAGAAGAAGGCTATCAGCACTTCGTTCTCAATATGGAGAATGTGAAGATCATTGACTCCTGTGGAGTCGGATTGATCATTGCTGCGAATAACTTGACTGCCGCCAAGTCAGCCAAGCTCTATTTGACGAACATCAAGCCCTTCATCATCAAGATCTTTGACATCATGAGGATCTTGAAACACTTGAACATCTTTGAGACAGAAGACGCTGCTCTTCAGGATATTCAGCAGGGAAACCAGGCCTAATCTGAATCAGGTCGGGATGGACCGGAGAGGGTGATGGCTCAGACAGAAGGGGGCGGAAGGCTTGTTCTCATCCTTGCAAAGGATGAAGAGGGGGTCGATGCTCTCGAGAAGGCTTTGCTGGATCGCGGTTTGAACGTGATCCAAGCATCCCCGGCAGCGACCCTGACCCTCCTGGCGGATTTGGATCCCGATTTAATCCTGGTGGATCCAGCAGATCTCGATCGTGGGGCTGCCGAAGGGGTCCACTCTTCCGAGGCCTTTACCTTTGCTCTTGTCTCTTCTCCCTCGCCCGAGCATCTTCGGGAGGCAATGAGGATCGGGGCCATGGACTTTTTGGTTCGTCCCTTGTCAGAAGATGGGATCGAAGAAGCGGAGCATCTCCTTTCAACCTATCGTTCGACTCGCCGAAGAGCTGTTCGACAACGGCAACAGGAAGGAGAAGCCTCTTGGCGCCTAAAACGTGAGATGCAGGAACTCAAGGATTGCTACCTGCAACAAGCTCGGGCCTTGGATGATGTTCAAGATCTCTTTTATCTGGATCTCTCCCGGATGATGACGATCTTCGACAACATCATGGATGGAATCCTCTTTGTAGACCCCGAAGGCCAGATCACCCTGATGAACCCCAAGGCCGAAGCCTATCTTGGGGTCAAATCCTTTGTGGCAATTGGTAAACCCCTGGAAGAAAACCGTGAGAACCAGGAGCTTGTCCAGGAAATCCGGCGAGGGCACCTGAAAGCCAAAGAGGACATGGGAGGGACTGCGGCTACCCTGGAGATCCCGACAAAAAAGAGGGATTTTCTATACCTGGAAGTGAGAACTACTGGAGTCAGCGACTACAAAGGTAGTTTTGCAGGGATGCTGACCGTGATCAAAGATGTCACGGCCGAGCAAAAAAGCGATCAGATGAAGAATCGCTATCTCTCGATTGTCTCCCATGAGCTACGTACGCCCCTTACCGGGATCAAAACCTTCGCCACGATGTTGGGGAAGGGAGTTTTGGGGGAACTTCCCGAGAAACAACAGCGGGTTGTGGAGTCCATTCGCGAACAGAGCCTCCGCCTCGAGCATGAAATCGATAAATTGATTTCGCTTGGGAGAATCGAGTCCGGTGATTTTGCTTTGGATCTTGAGGTCTTTCCCATCATTGAGTTGTTGGACCAAATCCTGCTTCCTTTTGAGGCGGTTGCCGAGGATCGAGGAATCCAGCTGGATCGGAACATTGCGGAAACCCATGAGTTGGTCCATGCGGATCGGGATGATCTTCGGCGCGCGATCCAGGCTTTAGTCGAGAATGCCCTCAAATTTACGAATGAAGGTGGGAGGGTCCTGGTTTCCTTGACGGAGAAGGATGACCTGGTGGAGATCAGTGTTCGGGACAGTGGGCCTGGAATCGACTCCAAGTATCAGAAAAGGATTTTCGAAAAATTCTTCCAGATCGAAAATCCCTTAACGCGTCAGCATGGGGGAGCGGGTCTTGGATTGAGCGTTGCCAAGGGTGTTGCCGAAGCGCACGGAGGGGAATTGGACTTT
>JALSSW010000088.1 GCA_026984035.1 Planctomycetota bacterium | reverse complement strand
TCAAGAAGCACATTTTTCAGCTTCACCATCTTCGTAGGATTGGGTTTGGGCTCGTTTCGGAAACGGGGGATCCGTCTCCCGTCTGGACCAGGCTCTGACCCTGAATCTGTGGGAATCAAGGAACGGACAAAGGCCAACAAATCCATGAGATCCTTGTCGGCAATCACCTCCTTAGAGAAGGGCGGCATGTTCGAATAGGGGATGCCCCCTCGAACCCGTTGCCAGAGATCTTCCATGTCCGCACCGCCCTTAAAAACCCCTGAACGGAAGTCTCTAGATTGAATCCGAAGTCCCTTGGCATCCATGAGAGGAATGACCGTTTTACCACTCCCATCAGGGCCATGACAAACGGCACAGTTTTTCGCATAGAGATCCTTCCCCTTTTTCAGATCAAAAGAATGTCCAGTGAAAGATGGAATCTCTATGGGTGTCCCCACCTTCATTGCTTCAGCCAAAGCCTTTTCCAGAGCAATCCCCTTTTTTCCTTCATCCAGGAGATCTCTGCGGATTTTCTCACGGAGGAGTCCTTTGATTCCTCGGACCGCCATTTTGATCATATGGGGAGGAAAGTGCTGGAACGAAGGCATCCCCGAGCCTGGGAGAGCGCGCTGCACGGTCGCAATCAGTCGACCTTCGGTGGGGAGTCCCCCTACAGTATCTGTGAGCTTGAAACGCCCTTGAGAAAAATCGAGGGGTTTGGGATCCAAAAACTTTGCCATGGGTCCATCCCCTCGGCCGGCAGTCCCATGGCATCCCGCGCAAAAACTGCGGAGTGGGGGAGTCATCCTTCTTGCCATCGCCTTCCCCACATCATCCTTGGGAGCAAGAGGGTCCATCCTTTTGGCGGGCCTTGAAGTAGCAGGGCGCGATTGGGCCTTGGATTGGCCGGCCTTGCCCTGTGGAGATGGAACAACAATGGACAAGGAAAGAAGAAAAGGAACGAAAGGATCAAACACTTGTATTCTCTTTGGTTTTGAGGCACCTGAGCCAGCCCGAAAAATTCATGACAGGGATTTTCGGCGGGCGAATCAACACTCGGTTTTTACAGAGAAAAAGGTTTCTACAGAGTCCGGGAAAAAATGGAACCGAATCGCTACCTTTTCTTCCAAGGATCCGACCGCCACAGATTGTCGCAGCCGATTCACTCCGGCCTCGCGCCACATAGACCTTCTGTCAAAAACCGCAGATGCAACTCAGTCTCATCATTCCCCTAGGAGGAAAAAACCCCCTCGGGCCAAAGCAAAAGGAGCTTCCTTTGGGGATTCCAGAAGTGGAGTATCTCCTGACCGCCAGTGAGACCGTCTCCCCAAAAATACTCAAAGAGTGGGAAACACTGGGGTTCCGGATCGAACTCCGCCAGAGCCCCCGAGGAGAAGGCCTAAGACAAATGGCCTCCAAGGCAAAGGGGGACACCCTTCTTTTTTTACATGCCGACACCAAGCTCCCCCCCCAATGGTTGTCCCAGATCAAAGCCACCCTGCAAGCCGGACACCATTGGGGTGCTTTTCGGCTGGGTTTCCGCAAAACAATGGGTGTCCCCCATCGGTTTGGGGCAAGGTTTGGGTTGGGGCTGGTGGCTTGGGGGGCCAACCTCCGAAGTCGATTGGGGCTTCCTTTTGGAGACCAAGCACCCTTTTTCGACAAAGGCTTCTATCTCCGCCTGGGAGGTCACCCGTCTTATGACCTCATGGATGATTATGTCCTGAGCAAAAAGGCGGCTATGATCGAATCTCCTGCGATCCTAAGTGGAAAAGTTCGGACCTCCCCTCATCGTTATCTTCACAACGGCATCCTGAAAACGGTCCTGGAAAACCGGAGCATTATTCATACCTTTGAGAAAAACCGCTCAGCCGAGGAGCTGGCGAAAACCTATTATCAATGAGTACCTACCCCAGCTTTGACACCAGCGATTTCGCCGCATACTCCCCACAGCACCAGAGGGACCGCGAAGCCAACGCATGGCGACTCAGGGTCCGCCGAAAACTCGGGGATCTTGGAAAAGCTGCCAAGACTCACCTAAAAAAAGAATGCGGTCTTAGCTTGAGTTGTCGCACCAACCTCAGTCATCCCTACAAATACAACTTTGGCAGAGTCCAAGCTCAATGGGCTTACCTTTCAAGGTCCCCAAAAGAAAAAAAAGTTCTCATCGAAAGGGTCGGTCCTGCCATTGGTGAGGATGTAGATACCCATTACATTCAAACAACCTTCATCCTAAGTGTAGATCGAGAAGGCTTTGAAATCGCGCTCCGAGTCCATCCACAAGCTTGGTGGGATAGCCAAAACCTTAAAAACAAAGTCCAATCTTCCATCGAAGCGAAGGATGATTGGACCGAAACCCTCAATGCCATTGGGAATGGCTTCGGACTCTTTCTTCATGATTGGAAGAAGGAATACCCCTGCGGCAATCTTTTCCCCGACCAAATCGAAAACTTTTTCTCCTTTTTTGAACCGGGAAACCACTCACTTTCCATCCGCAAGCAAATTCCGGTGAAAACCGCTGTGGCCATGGGACCTGAGCTGGGAGGTTTTGCCATCCAGGAACTCCTCCGACTGGCCCCAGCCTACCAATTCCTTACCTGGACTCAGGAAAACGACTTCCTTTTCGACACCAATGGGAAGGTTCGGTCCTAAACAGCTTTAGTGCAGACCCTGTCACATCGACCGGCGCTCTTCGGTTGTTTTTCCAACCGGGATCCTAGGTCTCCCTCCCCCCTACTCCGGTAATACCGGATAAAACACGGTCTTACCGGATAATTTCACTTTCTTACCATTTTAATTGATTGCACTCTCCCTCTCCCCAGCAAATACTCCTCTTCATATTCAGATGGAGAAAGCTCCAATGCTACAAGAAAAAACATGCTTTAAGAGGCTTTACCGGCCTCAATCCAGGCGATCCTTCTTCACGACCATTGTCGGAGGTTTCTTTGGAGGTGCCCTCTTTGGGCTTTCGCTCCCCCAAACAAACCAACTCTCATATTCATTGCCCGAAACCCCCGACACAAAAAACCTGACGGACATTGTTCGAAAACTGAGCCAGCTCCCCCCCAAGGAACTGGCTTTATTCGGGCCAGACCTGGTTCAACTTTCCTTCTCTCTACAACAAAGCGAGGTCCTCGAAAAAGCCTTTGAGACACTCGTCCTCCATCTGGGGGAACTCCCACCTCGGCAAAGTCGAGACCTCTCATCCCTCCTTCTCCCGGGCCTTGACCGATTGGGAAGGAAGGATCTTCAGGCGAAAGCCCTTTCCTTCGCAACTCAAAGCTCCAGAATAAAAAAGGAGAGCAAATAATGGGAACTCCAGGCTCCTCCTTCTCCTTTCAACCCGATCCTCCTAAGGACGGGACTCAAGTTACCGTGACTTATACCGGTAACGCCCCTTTCGTTTATTACTCCATCGACGGACGCAAGGGAAAGAAAATCCGCGTCCCCAAAAACAAAGGGAGCAAGGGATTTCAATTTACGATCCCGGCCTCCTACATGGTTGATGGCATCTACCTTTTCTTGGACGACCGAACGCGAACCAAGGACTACCGGGGATTCGCTTGGAGGAAGATTCAATTTTGAATTGAAGCATCCCCCCTCCTTCGGACTTCCAACACCCTTTGCAACTTCTTCCTTTTGTTCTCTCTCTCTTTATAGGTGAACCAATGCGAGCACTTATTTCTTCACAGATCGCATGCCTTGCAGGCTGCTTCCTCATCGCTTCTCTCGCCCCCGGGCAAACGACAACAACTAAGACTTTACCTGGGCAAATCCCTGGACCTACCTTTAGCCAATACCTCGGAGGTTCAGATTTCCGGATGGGTGTTCTTATTGATCGACAAGCTCTGGGAAAGGCCCTGAAGGGGCGCACCAAGATCCTGGCTCTTCAGTTCCGCGACCTTCGACTCTGGCCTGTGGTCAGCTCGAAAAAGGCAAAAATTCCAAGCCTCGCCACTTTAAGAATCCGTATTCGGGCATCTTTTGGCTCCTCTCCATCCCAAGCACCAAAAGCCACCTTTGCGATCAACCATGGCAAGTCTCCGACCGACGTCTTTAATGGCTCCATCGTCATCCAGAACCCTTCTGCATGGAATAAGGACTGGGGCAAGAATTCCACACCGTTTAGGCTCCCAAAGCTGACCTTCTCTCACCCTCTGCCCATACCTTCCACGGGTAACTTGTTTTTGGAAATCGAGGCTTGGGATCCTGCAAAAGGTTTCAAACCCGTCTACTGGAGTTGGGGCCTGGAAACGGCAGGGGAATCTCTGGGCGAGTCCAGCAAAAAGATCGGGGCAGGTTGTATCCGCTATGACCAAGATCCGAAAAAAAGCACAGGATCCGGTGAAGATCTGGGAGTCTTTGAAGACAACCGGCTCATGCCTGGTGGAACTTTGGCAATCGAGGGGACAGGACCGAAAAATGCCCCGGGGCTCTTGTTTTTAGGGCTCCAGTCCACAATCCTAAGGCTTGATGCTTTTGGGGCTCAGGGCTGCAATCTCTTTGTGGTTCCCGCAACAACGCTACCCCTCCTATCCATGGGGCTTAGGCTTAGCGATGCCAATGCAAGTGCCGCATTAAAAATTGGGTTCCATCGCTCAAACTTGCCACTTCCAAACCTGAATTCCCTTTTGGGGATTAAGATCTACGCCCAAGCCATGTTCATCAACCTGAACGCCAATCGTTTGGGCCTTGTGTTTGGGGACGCCATCGCCGCCGGGGTGGGAACAAAGACTTCCCAAATAGGATCGTCCCTTCTTTATGCCCCTGATCGTTCGGCATCCAAGGGGAGCCCCAGGATTGGGCAGACTCCCGTGCTTCGTCTTGAGCTGAAGTAACGATCCGTGCAGGAAACCTTTCAGGAGGTTTCCTGCATCAGACTTTTACAGGGTTCCTTTATCCTTGGCCTCTCATTTCAACTTGGTAGGGGCCGCTTTTTCCAGTTTTTTACGCAGCCTCCTCCGAGAAGACATCCGAGAGAGACGCTCTTGAATCCTCTTCCCGAGTTTTTCTTCCGGAGAAGAGAGAGCGGAAAGAGTTTCATCAGCATCCTTCAAAATGATTCGAACCTGCCTGAGATCGCCCTCCTTGAGATAACTCCCAGCCAGAGCGTCAAAAGCTTGAATACGTTGAAAGGGATCAGCCTCATCGGATCCACTGAGGCTCTGCCAACTCTTGCGAGCATCCGCAATCCGCCCCAACTTGGCTAAAACCTTGCCTTCCCAAATCTTGGCCCTTTGCGCATCCAAACCATAATGAGCCTTTACAGCCGACCGATAGTATTTAAGGGCGTCTCCCAGTTGTTTCATGCGCCGCTTGACATGCCCAGCCTGGATCATGGCCTTCGAGCCATAAACTTCGGGCAGAATCTTTGCAGCCCTTTCATAGGCGGCAATCGCGTCTTTGCTTCGACCTAGTAAAGCCAAGAGTTTCCCCTGTCGAAACGCTGCCTCGGCCTGGATCTGGGGCACCCCCATGTAGCCAGCCTCAACTTCAACCAAAGCGTGAAATGCTAGGGTCCTCGCTTTGGCTTTCGCTTCAGCCGTCTTGGGACGACCCTCATGAGCCTTTTTACTGGCTTTCACAAGAGCCCGGCGCCCCTCCCTTAGTTTTTTCCGCTGTTCCTTGGTCAAGGTTTTGACCATTTTCTGACGCTGCGTCGAAACCGGCACACCCTTTTTTCCGCTCTGTCCTATCGCTGGACTCATGGAAAGACACAGAAAAGAAAAGGCACTGACACAAAAGCAATGGATCCATCCTTTCATCACAATTCTCCTCGCTGATGGAGATCACGTAGAATCTCCGTCTCAAGGATTCGCCTTCCTCGGGCAAGACGCATCCTGACAACACTCAAACCGAGGCCGAACCGATAAGCAATTTCACGCTGACTCGCTCCCCGCGCACGCGCACGGAGAACAGGTTTCAAATCGGGAGGGAGCTTCTCCAACGCTTCTTCGAGGACAGCAAGGGCCGAAACTAAGGGAATGGTCCCTCGCCAAGTCCTCAACTGGCGAGGCATTCTTCTGGGATCGCGGAGGCTTTCCCCAGTGGGGAACAGCTCTTGAAACTGGGGAGCGCGCTCCCTTTCACGCTGTTGGTCGACGACAATCCGACGAGAGACCTGTTTCAGCCAGGCCATCCCTAATTTTCGAATTTTCCCCCTTTTCAAACCCAACCAAGCCCGCATCAACGTCTCTTGAGCAATATCCTCGGCTCGGTCCCAATGGTAGACCTGGGAGCGAAGACCATAGAGGACCCCTCGTCTCCATTCCAACCAAGAGCAGACCTCCAAAGAACCTTTGCTCATTTCCCCCTCCCCTTTTATTGCTACATCGCTTTTTCGCCCGAGAGGTTCTTCCTCGGCAAAGGGGCGCTTGCCCCCTCGATAGAGATGCAAGGAGGATGTGAAATTGAACCATTTTCATGAATCTACTAACGAAAAGGTCCTTATCCGGAGTCTTCCATGAGGCCGAGGACCTTTGCCCGCAAAGCTTCTGCGGCAGTCTTCAAAGCTTGTGGGCCGCTTTCTCCAGAAGGAAGGAGATCCTCCACAAGGATCGGATCCCCGATCCGCACCTCTACTTTTCTTGGCCGAGGAAAAAAGGCGTCCCGGGGAAAAGCCTCAAACCCTCCAACAATGGCAACGGGAACAATCTTAGCGCCGCTCCTTATCGCGAGTCGGATAACTCCTGCCTGAAACTCCCGAAGATTACCATCCCTGGTGATCCAACCTTCTGGAAAAATCCCAAGTGCTGAGCCATTTTCAAGAGCTTCCAGCGAACCCTGCATAAACTTCCGAAGCCCACCCTTTTCCGGGACGAGAATTACCTTATTCCAACGGAAGAACCATCGCAGGCCAAAAATTTTTCCATATAGATCTGACATCAAAAACCGGATACGACGCGAACTTGCAGCTCCAAGCCAAATGGAATCCAGAAACGACGTATGGTTGGAGGCAATCAGCAGAGGCCCCACGGAGGGGACCTTTCCTCGAACCCGAAAGCGAAAAAAGAAGAGAAGGCCGAGCCAAACCACCTTTTGGAAAACCCAAAACAACACATCGCTCCAGAACGAAAGAAACCCCCGACGCTCCAACTTCGGGGGTTTCTTTTTCGGTTTTGCCACGGGTAGAACCCGCATCACTTAAAAGGTCAGGGATAGATGTGGCTTACTTCTTGGCCCAGGTAGAATCCCGATACCGACCCTTCAATCGACGAATCAAGCGGCGCACATTGGCCTGCAAATCCGGACCGCCCCATGCCTTGTAAGACTCGATGGCAAAATAAAGAGCCTCGGCAGTCAGGTCATAGTCCAGCTTGGAAAAGAGAGTAGGAATCCTCATATAGTCGAGGAGTGCTTTTTTGGCATCTTCAGGGCTCCGAGAAGATTTCCGGAACCATGTGTGCCCCCGCCCCAAGTAGGCTCTAGCCAAAGTTAAAGGATCCGCAACTCCAGAGTTGATAATCGCATTAAACATCTTTCGAGCTTCCTGGAGCTTCCCGGAACGGAGAACAGCATTCGCAAGGTGGAGGCTAAGACGATTTGCAAGATCCGGATAATCGGTTTCAGCCCGCCCCAATAGCTTCGAGAGGCTTTTTTGTGCATCTTCTGCCTTGATCTCCCTGAGACGCTCTCGAATCAATACCCCCTCAAGTTCGGCTTCGATTTCGGAGCGGACCGAGCCCCAATCCTTTGCTTGTTCCAAATACTTTGCGACCAATCCCTTGATTGCAGTCAAACGTTTCCGATCTGTTCCTGCCTTTTTATAGGCCAACCGGATGCGATATTCCCAAATCTGCGGGAGGTAAAACGTCTCTGGATATTCTTTTGTCAATTGTGAAATAACGTCCGAGCGGTCTTCCTCGGTCCCATGATCTCGAGCAATTTCAAAGGCCTTCCAAAGAGCGTATTGAGGCAAAAAACCGGCAAGGACCTTGCTTTTTTTCGCGGATTTGGCCGCATCCAAATAAGCAACCATCGCCTCCCCCCAATCTTCCGAAGCAACCGCTTTGAGGGCTTTACGGAGTTTTCCCTTAGCCTTTGCCTGCTGAATCAAAAGAGAGTTGACCTTTTCTCTGACAATGGATTTTTCGGAAGATCGAACCTTATACCGAACCTCGCGAACATCCATCCAAGTAAGCTTGACCCCCTGTATTTGGGTTCCGTCCACCAGCTTGATGGTATCAGTGGACTGGGCCCGTGTGAGAGGGGCAAGCGAAAGAAGAGCTAAGGGGATCAGGAGTTTCTTCATTGAAATCCGTCTTTTCATTCCGGAAGAACCGGCCAAAGGGGAATCCATCAGGGGGCGAAAGGGGAAACATCATGCCAGGCGGAGGCCCTTGGCACAACGAAACAGAAGATCCTCGGGTTCAATCTCCCCAAGAATATCCCCCTCACCTCGATTTGAGATCGGGGGATGGGCCTGTTTTGGACTTGGACATCGAAGGGAGAACCCTGCTCTCTCCCAGCTTTCCTCGCCTCTCAGCGATCATTTCGGCCAAAATGGAGATACAGATCTCCTCATGGCTCATCGCTCCGATATCCAAACCCACGGGACTATGGACTTGGGTCAACCAAGAGGCCGAAACTCCCTCTTGCTGGAGTTTTTTGAAAAGGATCTTTTTTTTGGTTCGGCTCCCGATCATCCCGATGTAACGGGCCTTTCCCCGGGCCTTAGCAAGCCCTGAGAGGACCTCTCCATCCCCTTTGTGCCCCCTGGTCACAACAACCACATAACTCAGTGGCCCCAAGAGGACCCCCTCCGCCGACTCCCCAAGCTCCCCCAAATGGAGGGCCGCCGCTTCGGGAAAGCGTTCTTCGGATGCAAAAGCTTCTCGGTCTTCATAAACTTCAACTCTAAACCCAGCAGTAGAAGCTATTTGCGACAAAACTCGTGAAATATGCCCTCCTCCAAAGAGATGCAAGGTAGGGACCGTGAGAGGCTCAATAAACACCGTAACCTCTCCCCCACAGAGAAGGCCATTTTCCGGAGTATCGAACTCGTTGAGCCGAAAGCTCAAGGTTCTTGTCCGTTCATCCCGCATGACCTCCTTGGCAGCCTCGAAAACCTCGGCCTCGAGACAGCCTCCCCCCACCGTCCCAACAAAGGTCCCATCCGCCCTCACCAGGAGTCTCATCGCCTCCCGACCGGGTGTCGACCCCTTCGTCCCGATAATTGTGGCAAGGGCTGCGGGGATCCCCCCTTCCCTCAGCTTCATGATCTCCGCAAACACATCAGCCATCCTTGACTCCCTTTTCCCCAATCCTTTGGCCTTAATCATGCCCTCTCAGCACCAAACCTGCTCGGGAAAAGAGGGCCGCTGCAACCCCAAGCCCGGGGGTTTGTTGTCCCTCGATATCCACTCTTGTTAAGCCGCAGGAGGGGGATCCTTCCTTAAAATGGGCCACGGTACAATTCCCAGCCATCGAAGCTGCAAGAGCACGAACGGCCCCACGCCGAAACTCCGCTGTAACATCCTCGCCATGTTCATTCATCACCTTTGCCCGCCCTTCCCAAACCGCCATGCCATCCCCCCCCACAAAAAACGCTCGTGGTCTGGGGACCCCCAAGCCTCCTTCGACCTCAGGGCAAAAACTGAGGGCACCCTCCCCCAACTCCAAGATCAATTCCCGGTCCTCTTTCTGTCCTCCGTCATAGCGGCATGCGCAGCCCATCAGGCAGGCACTCACAAAGGTTTGTCTCCTCGGGACAGCCATCTACTCATCCTCCAGCCATTTTTAACTCCGCAGCTTTCCGGCGTAAAAGCTCCAAGCCCTCGGGGGTCGCAGAAGAACGTAAGATCAGGAATTCTCCCGGACCACAGGCCCCACAAGCGATATCCCGGCGCACTTTGCGATAAATCACATTAGCCTTGCAACCCTTGCACACATGGAGGTAAAGGAATTTGCGTCGTTTCCTTCGTAAACCGTCTACATTCATCGAATGACGCGCTTGGGGATCCTGGCCCGCCCGACGCATAAGACTCTGCCATTCAGATCCGTGGGCCTTGGGGGTTCTGCCATAGAGACAAAACACCATGATGTGCGCAAGCTCATGAACCAAGGTTGGAAGGAACTGCTCCGGATGTCGCGCCAAAAGATGCGGATTGAGTTCCACCCGCAGATCTTTTTCCAAAACCGCCCTCCCCGCTGCCGTCCGCAGCCGGAAGTTCCACCGAACCTCAAGACAAGCCGGCCGTTCACAACCCCATGAGCCCAGAATCCAGGCTACTTTTTCGGCAATCTCCTCTTCTGAAGGGAGAACGTCTTTCCAGTCCAAGCCCATACTCAATCATCTGTTCCGGGAAAAGCCCCGCGCAAGAAGGTCCCCGATGGCTGCTTGGGTCGAAGCCTTTCCCATTGCAAAAGATGCCGCAAAAGACTCCTTCCCCGATCCCTCTCGTAAAAGAAAGGGGACACCCGCCTTCTGAGCCGCCCGGGCATCCGAATCCCGATCCCCGATCAAAATCGCATCTTTTGTCCCCAGCTCCTTCATCGCCTGCACCAGCATCTGATCTTTTGAATCCATCCAAGGGGGTTTTCCCAAACAATAACTTCGATCTATCCAGACTCCGATTCCCTGCCCTTCCAAGACCGCGTCCAAATACTGGGGTCCGCAGTTACTTGCCACAGCCAGCAAAACGCCCTCCCTCCTCAAATCCTGCAGAAGCTCCCTGGTCCCTGGGAACAAATAATCCCGGCCTCCTCTCAGGATCTCCCCTTCGATCGGGACCAAGAGATCCCGCAAAGTCTCCCATTCCCCCCGGCGCTCAGGGGGCAACAAACCCTGAAACACCTGGTCATCCGGAAGCCCCACCAAAGACCAGGCCGTTTCCTCACCCGGAAAAGGAACCTCGCTCTTCGTCGCCTGCGAAAAACGCAACAAACCCTCCCTCGCAACGGGAAGCCACCAGGCCCGAGTGTCCACAAGGGTCCCATCCAAGTCGAAGATCACCAAGCTTGGATAGCCCATCATTCAATATCCACTGCTCGAACCCCTGCCGCCTGCACCAAGTTTAAAAAAGCCTCCGTCTGGGAAAGGGTCATCCCTGGTCGAATCCGGACCATGAGACGAATCCCCTGTCCCTTCGCTTTTTTATCCTTTTCCACCAGCTCTCGGATACGTTCCCCAAAAGCAAACAACTCCCAATCCTGCCCTTCGAAATGCACCCCGCCAGGACCCAACTCTAAGGGCATCTGTCTCCCCCCAGGATTAGGGAGAGAAGGTCCGGAAGCACAAGAACTCCAACAAAAAAGAAAAGCAAGCAGCTCAGGTCGCAGGCGCTTCGTTAAAACCATAGAATTTTTGGGCAGTTGGAGCCGTCATCCAAGCAAGGATAAAAAAGGTGAAAACAAAAAGGACAGAAACAATGTATTCCAAATAGGTGAGTTCTAAGGAGCTGGCTTCGATCCGGTTTAGTTCCCTCTCATCAAAAACCACAGCTTCGTAGGTGCTTGTCACTTCCAACTTCTTCGCTGTCAGATCTTGTGCAATGCTTTCAATATCAGCAACTCGCTCCTCAGCTTTGGCCTTCGCGAGGGCAGCTTCGGTTTTCAAAACCTCCCGCACCTGAGCCCCGAGGGCATTCACTCGATTGTGCAAGACATACAGGCTCGAATACGATCCCATGAGACAGATGGCTGCCAGCCAAAGAAGCCCCCAGGACCGCTTCCAAGAATCCGTGGTAGGACGGGGGATCAAAAGGCCCGCTGTCAATAAAAGAACAAGCCCAACAATGGCCCAGATGAGCCAAGGGCCATCGATCCAAATGGCCGCAGAAGGAAGGACTTTCCAAATTAAGAGTCCCCCAACCAGGGCTCCCAAGAATGCAAGAATTGAAAATTTCGTCATCGCTGCCCCTCCTCCATCATTGCAGTGGCTTTTGAGGCCGAGAGAAATAATCTTTGTAAAGAGCAATCACCACGGTCGAAAGTCCTAACAAACCGATAATGTTCCAAAAGGCCATCGCAGCATTGGTCACGTCTGCAAACTTCCAAACGATCCCTCCATCGATGTTGGCCCCTAGGAAAAGGAAAAGCACGTAGACCACCCGATAAGGCATGACTGCCTTTGGCCCGAAGATGTAGGTTATGCAACGGTCCCCATAGTAGGACCATGAAATAGCGGTGGAAATCGCAAAGAGAATCAAACCGATCGCCACAGTGTAGCGCCCAATCCACCCATATCCCTCAGGAAGCCCCTGCTCAAAGGCCAACTTTGTCATAACCGCACCTTGGCTTCCGTCCGCAAAAGTCTCCCACACTCCGGTAAGACAAATCACCAAAGCCGTCATCATGCAGATGACAACGGTATCGATGAAAGGACCCAGCATCGCGATCAGCCCTTCACGCACAGGCTCATGGGTTTTGGCGGCAGCATGCGCGATCGGCGCGGAACCCAAGCCCGCTTCATTGGAAAACACAGCGCGCTTAGCTCCCCAAGTCAGGGCCTGGAGGACGGTCAAACCCACAGCACCTCCAGCGGCTTTGCGTGTTACATCCCCCCCAAAGGCCATTGAGAACATGGTCCCAAGAGTTTCAGGGACTTCCCCGATATGCAGGAAGATCACAGTGAGCGCTCCCCCTACATAAAATACAGCCATGACAGGAACGAGCACACCGGCCACACGGCCAATGCGCTTAATCCCTCCAATGATGACTAAACCGACAAGCACCGCGACAACCATCCCCAAGATGATCCGAAGACTGTTGGTCTCCATACTCCCAAACAGTTTGAAGGGCTCTGTCAAACTCGTGGGAAGAGAACTTCCGAACTCATGTGTAAAGGCCCCCGCCATCTGGTTGGCTTGGACCATGTTGCCTCCCCCAAACGAAGCGATCACAGCGCAAACAGCAAACATGGTGGCCAACCAGGCGAAGCGTTTCCCCAACCCTCGGGAGAGGAACTCCATGGGGCCACCGATGATATGCCCTTCAGAATCGGTAACTCGATATTTGAGGGCCAAGGTGCAGGATGCAAACTTTGTCATCATCCCCAAGACCCCAAAGAGGGCCATCCAAATCGCAGCCCCCGGTCCCCCCCACCAAATCGCGGTTGCAACACCTCCAATGTTCCCCACGCCCACCGTTGCAGAAAGAGCTGCGCAAAGGGCCTGGAAATGGGTGACTTCACCTGGGGCATCGGGTTCATCATATTTCCCTCGCCCAATGGCTATCGCATGCCCCATCCTCCGGAACTGAGCAAAACCCAGCCGAACCGTGAAATAAAACCCCACCCCGGCCAGCATGAGGATGAAGGGCAAGCCCCAGGCGATATCCGCCGCATTATCGAAGAAGGTCTCCAGTGCGCTCGGCCCCTCAGGGGAAGCGGATTGAACAGCCAGCGGCATTGCCGCAGAAAAAAATGCGATCACAAACCCTCCTCAACCTGGACCACTCGGTTCAGGTACAGGCCGAAAAGGATAGCGTGAAAAATCGCCGCAGAAAACCCGCCTACAGCTTTTCCATCTCAGGTAGGGGCCAAATGATGAATCAGGTGAACTAGAACTTGATGGAAACTCCCATCAAGAATCCATCCGTGTGCATCTTACTTTCAACACTCGTTCCCGGAATTGCATTTCCCGTAAGCCCACTGTACCAAGGTCCACGAATGCTGTTCTCTAACCCTCGGTGGTAAGCAAAACTGACCTTCAGTTTGTCCGAAAAGTCATAAGAAAACCCAAGATTCAGATGCGTTTGAATGATTGCGGGGGCCACCAAGTTAAAGAAGGTTTGGTCGTCCGAGATCGGATTCTGATTCAAAGTGAATCCAGCCCGAATGGAAAACTTCTCCGTGGCCTGATACTGCGCCCCTGCAGCCAAAACGAAGATCGAATCCCAACCGAAGCCTTTGACTGCACCAACTGAATCGAAACCCTGCTTTTCAAAGCCGTCGGTGTTGGAATAGTCGATGTACCGCAAATCAGCAGCCAAGGTCCAGCGATCAAACCCGGTGTATCCCGCCCCGACAGAGATAATGGCGGGAACATCCATCCCAAATTTAATTTTTCGGAACCCCCCGATTTCATTGACCGCGTTGAACTCAAAATCCTCCATCCATGTAGGCGTTTTCAAGGAAACCCCTAAACTCAAATTCTCGGTCGCCTGGTAGTAGGCCCCGATGGTCACAGAAAACCCGAGAGCCGTTGCGGCGTGAGTTGCGGAGGGATAGGTCCCTTTGCCGTCGCCGTTGGCATCATCCGGGGCTGCAGCTGGCATAGGATCCACAGATAGGGATGCCCAGGCAAAATTCGGGGCAAAACCGAGAGATAGCTTTTCGTTAACTTT
>JALSSW010000087.1 GCA_026984035.1 Planctomycetota bacterium | reverse complement strand
AAAGAAGGCCCACAAACAGCCAAAGCGTCCACTGAGGCAGGGAGGATGCCCGGCTCCCTCCCGGGGAAAGCTCCCTCCAACGCAGAAGCAGTCCCTGCAAAAAAAACAGAATCCAAAGCAACAAGGCGACATTGATGAAGTACCAAAGAGGACGCTGCAAAGCCTTGGGAAGGACTGCGAGGGGAACGAAGGGGAGCCCGAAAAAAGGAGGATAGGTAAAGGGCTTGGGTTCAGCAGGCCTATAGATCTCCTGCCCCGCCACCATGCGCTCCGCTCCTTGAATATAAACGGGCAGCTCGCTCGTTTTCTTGCGCAAAAAAGGGATCAAGCCCACAAGGATGAGGGCAGCGATCAAGCCCCACAAAATCCTTCGACTCTTCTTCGCCCGCTCCTTCTCCACCTTCAGGTCTAACCTTTGAGGCGTAACCAGGGGACAATGCGGATGGCCTCCAGGGCGATCTTCTTGTTCATTTTGCTTTTTCCCAGATTGCGATCCACAAAACGGGTCGGGATCTCCCGAACCTTGGCCCCAAGACGCAGGGATTTCCAAGTCATCTCAATCTGGAAGGAGTACCCATTGGCCGCGACCCGATCGAAATCCAATTTCTTGAGAAGCGAAGCGTGGTAACAACGAAAGCCCGCTGTCCAATCATGAACTTTGAAACCCAGCCAAGAGCGTGTGTATAAGTTTGCCCCCCGCGAAAGCATCACCCTGGGTAGAGCCCAACCCACGGTCGAACCGCCTCGCACATAGCGACTCCCAATCACCAGTTCGGCCGTTTCGGAGGCCGCCATCAACCTAGGCAGGTCCCAAGGCGCATGGCTGAAATCGCAGTCGGTTTCAAAAATCCTCTCGTAACCCTCTTCGAGCGCAAGGCGAAACCCGGCCAAGTAGGCCTTCCCCAAGCCCTCTTTCCGTGTTCGATGCAGGACACGGACCCTCTTGTCCTTTGCGGCAAGCTGATCCGCAAGCCCTCCGGTCCCATCGGGTGAATTGTCATCGACGACGAGGATCTCGGTTTCGAGATAGCGAAAGATGGCCTGCGTCATCTGCTCGAGGTTTTCCCGCTCGTTATAAGTGGGAAGGATCACCAAACTCCTCCAGGGAAAACGAAAGGGCCTGGGCGGAATCAAGGGATCACCCGGCAGGCTCTTCGTGAGCGCCTGGATCCAATCTTCGGCCCCCTCCTCATGGCGCACCGCAATACGCGCACTGTCCGCGCCCCGAGCGATCAAGGCTTCCGCCAGCTCAAAACTCGGAACCAAGAACAGATGATCTCCCGCACCCACACGCCTTGGAAGTTGGCTCTCCTCCGAGATCGCCTGGAACCCGGCAGGGGGTGCCTGCCAACTCGAGTTCCGCAGCTCAGACTCCGGAGTCAAGAGCTGCCGAAGCCTCCCCCTGCTTCCCTCGTCTCCCGGGGATCCCTTGGCCCTACCCTCCAAGCGCCGCGCCGAACTACTCTCCTTGCCCACCATGGCTGCACTCCTTGGCTCACGCCCTAGGCCTGTGCTTCAAGCCGATCCCGCTGGATCCCCTCGAGCATCTCCTGACTGATATCCTGAGTCGGATAGTCTCCGTTGAAACAGGCCGTGCAAAAGCCCTCAATCTCAGGGTTACCCGCCTTCGCGCTCGCAACCAAATCCTCCAAGCTTTGATAGAGAAGACCATCGCAGCCAAACTCCTTGCAAAGCTCCTCGTTGTCCCGCCCCGCAGCAATAAACTCGCGCTGGGTGCTCATATCGATTCCGTAATAACAAGGATGTGTCAGCGGAGGGGAGTAACTGGCCAAGTAGACCTCCTTCGCGCCCGCTTTGCGCGCCATACGCACCAGCTCTCGCGCTGTGTTGCCACGAACGATCGAGTCATCGAGTAGAAGAACCCGCTTGTTTTCAAACTCAAGCTGAATCGGATTCAGCTTTTGGCGGATACTTTTTTGGCGCACCTTGTCGTTGGGCATGATAAAGGTCCGACCGATGTAGCGGGATTTCACCAAGCCTTCGCGGCAGGGGACATCCAATTCCTGAGCCATGGCCTGAGCAGCAGTCCGGGCCGACTCGGGGACGGGGATGACGACGTCGATCTCAATCCCCTTTTTCTTCCAGGCCTTGGCAATCGCCTCGCCACAGCGAAGCCTGGTTTTGTATACCGAGATGTCATCCAAAAACGAGTCCGGCCGCGCAAAGTACACCTGTTCAAAGATGCAGGGCCGGTGCGGCGTGGTTGTGAGTTTTTTGCGATGCAGGCGACGGGCCATATCGATCCAAACAGCCTCACCCGCTGCAAGATCCCCTATCCGATCGAACCCCAGGATATCCAGGACCACAGATTCGCTCGCACAAGCATAGGCCGTTCCCTGGGGGGTCTGCTTGGCACCCAGGATGATCGGCTTGATCCCAAAAGGATCCCGGAAAGCGAACATCCCCTGGCCGGCGATACAACCTACGACGGAATAAGCACCTTTGACCTTGTCGTAAACCGCTTGCACAGCCTTGTAGATATCCTCTGCGGTGATCGTCGTCGCCCCGGCTCGATGCATCAGGGCCTGCCCCAAGACCAAAAGGACAGCTTCGAGATCACAGTTGGAGTTGACCAGGATCCCTTCGCTTGGGAAATAGCGCTCCCGAAGCTGCTGAAAGTTGGTGACGTTTCCGTTGTGGGCCATTGCGATCCCGATCGGAAAATCCAACCAGAAGGGCTGCACATCATTGTCCTCATTTTTTCCCACCGTGGGATAGCGGACATGCCCGACTCCCAGATGCCCCTTGAGCCTCTGCAAATGCTTGGACTCAAAGACATCCCGGACCAGCCCCATGCCCTTCTTGGCGTGAAAGCAGGAACCATCATAAGTCACCACCCCGGCGGCATCCTGCCCCCGGTGCTGGATCGCGAGCAGACCGTCCAAAAGGTCGGTCAGAATGTTTTGCCCTTCGGGGGCAAAGATCGAAATAAATCCGCACATCGCGGGCAAGCCCTCCACCGGGCCAAGGGAAGCAGAAGCAGGCAAATCGCGGCCGAGTCGGCCCCATTCCAGGCCGAAGATTCTAACAGGGAGAGAACTCCGGGGAATCAGAATTCCAACCTAGGCAGAGAATCCCAGCGACTCAGCGCCCTGCTTCCTCTGCAGAACGGGTCTCAGGGACGTAGACAACTTCCCCCGATTCCAGCCGAAAGGCCACCCCAAGGCGCTTTCCCCGCCCTCTGGCCTTCCGTGCCGAAGCGCGGAAATGCTTCAAAGTCCTTCGATTTTTCAAGGGCACTTCCTGCTCCTGCCCTTTGGCCCGGGAGCCTTTGGGCAGCCGTCCCGTCTGTGCGGCGAAAGCGATCAGCAGGGCAACGGCAAAGACCATTGCAGCATCGAAGAGATTGGCAATTCCCGAGAGGGGATCCTCGTCGCCCGGCTGGAGGAGGCGGCGCACCCTGGATTGAGACCGACTCATGATTCCTCCTCAAGACAATGCCTGAGAAAATCAATGGCAACGAGGTCCTGGGCATACCATCGGCGCCTGGAGATGGCGATCGTATAGCAGATCCCCCCCACCAAAAGCCCCAGGACCGTAGTGGAGAAAGCCACGACCAGGTTTTGCGCCATCTCCTCCATGTTCCCCTGGGAAAGCCCCATGAGGGCTGGACCCATGGGGATCAGAGTCCCCATCAGCCCGAACATGGGACCGATCCGAATCCCCAGTTTCATGCGACCCAAGCGCCCTTCCGACGCAATCTCAAAGTCGTCACAGATCTTTTCAGCGAAGAGACTCCGACGAGCCAGGGCAAGTCCCTTCTGCTGAAAGAGTCCCAGAAAACCCGGAAGCCTTGGTAGCTCAAAGAAAGCGGAACCGCACTCCCTACCCTCCCTCAATCCCTGTTCGAAACGAGTCCAGGGGAGAAGCCCTTTCCTCCTTTCCCAACGTTCCCGAAGAAAACCACCCAACTCGAGCAAAGACCAAGCAAGCAAAATCAAGAGCCCCAGCACCACCGGGACAAGCAGATAGGTCGTAATGGTGTAAAGCAGTTGAACCAGGGTCTCCATCATTGTCGAGGTTCTCCAAAGCGAAAAAGAAATCCGAGGAAGATCAACAAAAGAGGAATCCCTACCGCGAGCAAGGCATCCCATGGAAAGCTGGGATCCGTGACCTCTTTCTCCTCCAAAACCGGGCCTTCCACAACCGGAACAGAGCTTTTCCCATCCCCAAGGACCTTCTTCACAAAAGCCTTCAGCTTTTTGTTTCCGCCCCCAAGGATCCCACCATTCTCTCCGTTCTTCTTCACGGATTCAGCAAAGCCCTCGGCCAGCTCCCGCAGCGTCGCCGGATCCGGTTTCCAGTACCCCTTGCGAATGACCTCGAGCAGGATCTCATGAATCTCCTGGGCAGCGAAGGGGTTCACCTTCTCGAACCATTCCTTGAGCCCAAGCTTTTTCTTGTCCCGGACCAAAACATCCACAATGCGCTCAAAAAGATCGTCGCTGACCGCCCCCGGTCTCATGATCTTCCACCCATAGGCATTGGATACATGGGTTGCGATCATGTCAGCTCCCGCATAGCCTTCGCGCATCATCCCCTCCAACCACTTTCGGTTGAAGAGACGCACTCGGAAATCCATCCGAAGGGCATCCTCCGCCCGCACCATCGAGGTCCGATCGGGATCCCGCACATCCGAAAAAAACCATTCCGGCTCCTTTCCCGTCACATGCTTGATCGCCATCGAAAGGCTGCCCCCTTTGTACCAATCGTATTTGTTGGAAAGCGGACTCCGAGTCCGGTCGGACCAACTCCGCAACAGGATCTCGGTCCCCTGGAGTTGCCCCTCGAAGGCAGTCCGTGCCTCTTTTCCCCACATCCCATCGGTATAGACATGACTCGAGTGATGGATGTAAGTCTCCATCAACTCTTCCCGCTTGTCCCATTCTCCCGATCGCTCCACAAGATAGTAATAAGCTCCACTCCCCATGTCCGCCGGAGCCCGTCCGAAGATCCTCCCTTTCGCCATCCTCTCCGCTTCCTTGGGGGAAAGCCCCTCCGCCAGCAAGCGTTTCCGCATGGCCTCGGTATGCTTTTGGAGAGAATGGGCATCGGGATCCCCGGCAAGGATCATCCGGATTCCCTTGTCCAACAGGCGCATCCTGCTGGGGAGCATGTCTCGGTAATATCCGAGAACGGAAAGAAAGACATCCACACGAGGGCGGCCCAGCTCGGTCCCAGGGACCAGCTCGAGATCCGTCACCAAGTTTCGGCCGTCCCAAACAGGTCGAAGGCCCAAAGCCCAGAGGATCTGCGCTTCCATGACTCCGTAGTCCTGGAAGGTGGCGAAGGAATTCAGAGTAAAGGCAACCCGCTCGGGGTAGTGGCCTTTGCGGCGAAAAAAATCCGCGAGCAGTTGGTCCATCAACTTTTTCCCAATCTCCCAGGAAGGGCGCGTCGGCACCTCCATAGGGTTGAGCAGAAACATGTTGCGACCTGTGGGGAGGACTGCGGGGTTGCGGTCCGGGCTGTTGGATGGACCCGGCGGAATGAAGCGCCCGTCCAGAGCCTTCAGGAGGTTTTGGATCTCAGCGGGAGCGGCGGCAAAGCCCTTGGCCAACCGACGAGCCAGTGAAAAGCTCTCAGTAAGCTTCTTGGAAAGAGAGCCGGAGAATCGGACCCCCACCTTCGCGAGCGCAACCTTGGGAGAAAGATCCTTCTGTAAAAAGAGGGCAACAGCGGCTTCGCCCTTCTTCCGCAGGTACTTTTCCCGATCTCCGGGGCTGAGCTGCTCCGAGGGTGGAACCTTGACCACATTGCCAAGAGCATCCATAAAGGGTTTTCGAAGACAGGTCACAACCCAGGGAACCACCAGCTCCTGCTTTGGAGGAGAACCCAGGACATGCATACTCACCGGAGTGGTCTCGTTGTGAATCTTATGGAGATAGGCAACGAGCTTTTTGATTTCCCCCGGACGCAAGAGCCCCTTTTTGGAAAGGTCAAGGTGCAGATCCCTGTCCAAATGGAGCTTTTTGACCTGCTCGGTGATTTGCGTTTGAAAGCTCCTCTTCAAAGCCCCCTCTTCCAGGGACACCCACTTGTCAATGTCCCCGTGGAGATTGGCCAGCTCGTCCGAAAGACCCGCGCTCACGCTCGGAGGAACAAGATGGTCAATCAAAACTCCATAAGCTCTTCGGCGGACCGGGGAGGATTCTCCAAGGTTATTGATCACCCAAGGATTGATGTTGGGGAGCTTCCCCATCAAAACGTCGGACCAATCAGCCTGGGAGAGAGCCGTGGGTTTGGTGGGAAACAAGAATTCGGTTCCATGCGTTCCAAAATGGATCAAAGCATCGGCCGCGAATCCCTCCTGGATCCAAAAATAGGTCGCCAGATAGTTATGCGGAGGGGGAATGGTCTTGTCATGGATGCGCGAAGAGTCATGGGCTTCACCTTTGAGAGGTTGCGGGAGGAGGACCACGTTACCAAGTTCGATGCGTGGGATTACGATGAACTTCTTCCCCTGATTCTCCCAGACCATGAAACGCCCAGGCGGAGGACCCCAACGCTTCAGGACCTCTTGGCGCACTCTTGGAGGGACCTTGGTGCGAAACCATTTTCGGTAGCGCTCGAGAGGAACCAGCATCGCTTTTCCGCTGCGAGCTAAGCGCTCCAAGACCTCGGGAGCCCACACTCCGATCTGCCTCCCTCGATCCATCATCCAGGCCACGAGTTCCTCCTTGTTTTTGGGAAGAGGATCTACCTTGTATCCCGCAAGTTTCATGGCCTTCAACACCGCGACCAAACTCTTGGGACCATTGAGATGCATTCCGGTCGCACTTCCCCGCATGAGTTCGGACTTTCCCATCTCCCGGTCCCAATAGAAGATGGCCACCTTCTTGGTCGCCGGAGTCTTCTTGCGCAAACGGATCCAGGAAAGCACTCGGTCACAGATGTGCGCAATACGTTCGGGGATGGGCCGAAAGGCCTCCGCCCCTCCTCCCCCGTGTTCCGTGCCCGATCCCGCCAGGGGTTCGATCTGCCCCAGTGTTTCCTGAGTCGCAATCTCGAAGGCCAGTTCATTGGGGGCCAGGCCCTCGTTCGAAACTTCCCAATCTTTGATGGATTGCTTTCGAAAAAACAAGCATTGGACATGGAGTGCGCCTAGTTTTTTGCGAAAGGCTACGGACTCCCTCCCATGACAGGTATGGATCACAACCATAGGCTTAAAGGCAAGAAGCTGAGCCTCGTATTGTGGACCGGGATCTACGAAGACGGCACTGAGAATCCCACGCTCCTCGAGCGATTTCACAAGAGCCTTGACCACTGCGGTGTCTTGGAAGGATAGATGGGTCTCATGGACCGAGATGGCGACTCTGGGACGTTGCAAACAATCGGGCATGGTTTTTTGACGCCATGCAAGAAAGGAGGAAACATCGACGAAACGCTGTTTCCTGCCTGGATAGGCAATTCTGAGACGATCCCGGGACAAGGGAGGAAGAACCTTCCCCGCCCCTCCCAGATACCGAACCTTCAGGAAGAGGAGGAGCCTTTTGAGGTTTTCGGGGGGAACGCTGTAATAGGGTTTGAGCTTGGGATCGAATCGGAGAATCCCTTGGCTTTTCAAGCGGCCCAGACGTTTCCCCGCGATCCCTGAAAGGTCGAGGATTTTGAGTTTTGGATGAACAAGCAAAGCTTTGCGAAACAGCTTCCGATAGTGATCCAGAAGCTCTGAGCGGGCGTGCTGGATCACAACAAGACGGAAGGAAGCAAAGTTCACACTCTCGGATTGAATTTCCTCATCA
The DNA here is from genome assembly GCA_026984035.1 of Planctomycetota bacterium. Taxonomy (GTDB): domain Bacteria; phylum Planctomycetota; class UBA1135; order UBA1135; genus HyVt-539. The sequence continues at coordinate 6,526 of JALSSW010000087.1, read as the reverse complement.
GAGATATAGGCAATCTTGAGACCAAGAACGGTCGCTGCTTTTTGAAGGGGCGAGAACAGACCCCCATGCAATCCGATAAAGGCGATGTCCCTCTTTTGGGTAGGCTCTCCTCCTCCTTGAGCCCGAAGGGGAGCCTGAAGAAAGAGGGAAAGAAAGATGGGGAGAAAAAAAACACAGAACCATCTCCTGGCTCTTTCCTTGCCCTCTTGAGACATCAATGCTCTCCGATACAGGAAGGGACTTCGTCCTCAGGAAATGATGGGAACAACGCTATTGGTCAGATAGGGAAGGTTGCTCGGAGGAACGATCAGGTTTTGAAGATGCAGAGCACGCCCGCTCAAAGATGGATCGGCGGGAATGGGAAGTGAGAGATCCAAGCGCGCATCGGCCGGGATGGGAGTGGCCCCCAGGACAAAGAGGGGGAGGAGAGGATTCAGAAAGAGGGTTCCAAGGGGGGTCCGGGTGAGGCCCGCGCCGCTTCCCAGGAGGGTCACTGCAACGCTGTTTCCGGGACCCTGTTGGATCAAACGAAGATTGGTGCCTCGCAGTTGAAACCTGGAGAACTCGGGAAACCTTGAAATCCGTGAGAGGGAACCGTTGGCCGAAAAAACATGGAGCTGCTTTGCGGTTTGGATGAACCCAATGGAGGAGTTGGCGCGAATCGCCTGAACGGGACCTTGCAAGGAAACCGTGTCCCATCGGTTATTGAACAAACCAAAACCGTAGGCGTTGACTCCGTCCTCCACCAAGGTAATGACCCGATACATGGCAATCTGCCGTTTTGTACCAGTGCGAACACTTGCCCAGCGAGCCAGTTTGCTGTCCCAGACATGGACGGAAGTCCCATCGGTAATCAAAAGAAGAGAACCCCTCCCCCGCCGAGGGAGGACCATGCTTGCTGACGCAGAAGCATTTTGCTTCGCCCATTGAGAAGACCGAACGGAAAAAGCTGTGAAACCTCCCGGACGCGTCTCAACGACAGAGTTTCGGAGCAAGGTCACCTTGCTGGCCAGCAGCTCGGGAGAGCGCACCCAGCGATCCAGGATCGGACTATAGGCATAGGAGAAGGGCGTCCCCTTGGCATAGGCGACGGCTTCGTTCAGGCTGAGGACAAAGCTCCCCTTGAGGGCCGGGCTGAAGCGGCCCGTGACTCCGGAGAAGCCGATGACTTTTTTCTCTGCGACGGAGGAGATCACAAGCAACTCGGATTGGGACTGGAGAATCGGAGTCTTCATGTTGAGGATCCTGAAGCCTGTTTGGGTCGCGGCGTAGCAGGCGACCCGGTCACCGTCCACGATGCCTGCAACATGCCGCCCAAAGGCAAGAGTGGGAGTTCCCTTCGCAATGAAGCTGGAAACCTTCCCCAAATGGCCGCTGAAAGCGGTCACCTGCTGCCCATTGATCCAGAGAGCATAGCCTCGCCCCAAGGTGGGATTGGCTGTAGAAGCGAGCGAGATCATGGACCAAGTATTCCTTCCTCCGGAAAAAGCGAAGGCGGTCTTGGCGCTCATAACAAGTCCAACATTTCCAGAGGTCACCAGGTTCATGGATTTCCCCACAGCGGGGGTCACGGTCCACTTGCCGCTTCCCACTCCAAATCCAAATGCGCGGACACCGTCATGGACAACGGCGCAGAGTTGTCCAACGGAGATCGCAGGAGTGCTGCTCCCAACGGAGATGGAGGTAAACTTCCCGCGAAAGGCCGAAAAACCGTAGACCTTGCTCCCGTCCTGGACAAGGGTCACCCAGTTCGCTGAGAGGGGACCTGGAAGAACTTTACGTGAGGGGGAAACGGCAATGCTGTCGATCTTTCCCAGGCGGGACGACCAGCCAAAGACTTTGTTTCCATCCTCCACAATCGCATAGGCGTTGTGAGTGCTGACCTTGGCATTTGCGGAAACGGGGATCGATGTCCATTGGCGGAGGATCCCGGAATAGAAAAGCACCTCATTGCTTTTCTGGACGGTCACCGATGTGCCCATTCCTTGGACCCGGCCCGTCCCCATTGCGAGAGGGATGGTGTTCCAATGACTCCCTTCCCCCCCTTGGGCCAAGAGCCCCTTTGTGCTTCCGAGGACAGCCAGGGCCAGAAAGGATCCGAGAGAAAGAGAATATGTGAAAAAAGAATGTGTTTTCATCCGATCAAACAACCTTTTCTTTGGGAAAAATTAGAAGGGGACCTGGAACCTGCCCAAGCGCCATGGTGCAAAAGGAAGATCCCTCAAAGGGTCCGCCCGGGAAGGAGCCAGAATGATGGAGAGAGGCAAGGGAACGAGGCGTTTTCCGAAGGGTTCAAAAAAGATCCAAAAGGGCAATCAGCGCCCTTGGCACTCCCGGGAGGGGGGGGATACCATCCCTTTTCACACGGCCACAACAAGCTCTGACAAGGAGCTCTACAAGGAGACCTACAATGCCCGTCATGTTCCAGATCAATGGAAAAATCGTCCCGGAAAGCGAGGCCTACGTCCCCGCAATGGACCGCGGCTTCCTCTTTGGGGATGGAGTCTACGAAGTCATCCGCACCCGCGGAGGCAAGCTGTTCCATCCCGAGTTGCACTATGCCCGATTGACCCAAAGTGCGCAGCGACTTCGCATCCCCTTTCCCTGGTCCCTGGAGGAACTCGAGAAAAACATCGAGGCCACCCGAGAGGCTGCAGGGACGGGGGAACACTATGTACGCATCATCCTCACTCGGGGAACCGGCCTAGCCCCCAACATCGATCCAGCCCACGCCCCTTCGGCCCCCAACATCGTCCTGCTCGTCCGCCCCCTCGAACTTCCCAGCAGGGAACAATACGAAAAAGGCTTCAGCGCCTGGCTCGTCAATACTTTGCGGAACCATCGCCAAGCCCTTGATCCGGCCATCAAGAGCGGAAACTACCTGAACAACATCATCGCTTTGATGGAAGCCAAAGACCATGGAGCCGATGTCGCCTTGCTTCTGAACTCCGACGGATTTCTCACCGAAGCCCCCACCTCCAATGTCTGGATCGTCAAGGACGGAAGGACCCTAACCCCTCCTCCCGAAGCAGGCATTCTCCTCGGAATCACAAGGGGCCTCTTACTGGACATGGCACGTAGGGAGGACCTCCCCGTCTACGAAGAAGCGATCAGCCGCGAGACCCTTCTGGAGGCCGACGAGATCTTTCTGACCTCGACCCTGAAGGACATCCTCGCCATCACAGCCCTCAACGGCAACCCGGTGGGAGATGGGAAACCCGGCCCTGTCACCAAGGATCTGGCCCGGCGCTTCCATCAATTCGTCGAGCCGGATTGAAAGGCTCCCGCCTGCATTTCCCGGCTCTCGATTCATGGGAGCTTGGAGCCGGCCAACCGCCTTCCCCCAAGAAGCCCTAAAGGTTCGAGAGCGTGAGAAGGGCCATCGCGGTCCCATAGCTTTTGCCCAACTCGTGGCTGTCGACCCAGGAGCCGTCCAACTCAGGAATCGAAAGGACGAGCCTCTTGAGGGCTTTGTGGATGGCCTTTTTGCTCTTGGAGGGAAGGAGGTTCGCGGTTTCGGATGCGTGGAATACTGCGTGCCAAAAGAAAAAGCCTCCGAGCTGCCCATCGGAATGGAAGTCGCATTTGCGCACACGTTCGATCTCTTTGAGATGGGCGAGAAAGTTGTTGAAGGCGTCCGCGACCTTTTTGGCATCACTTGCTGAAAACACGCGAAGGACGGTTTCACAAAGAGGCATGCGGGCGGAGGCGTTTTTGAGATTGGAGGAGATGGAACCTCCGCGTCGATTCTTTGCCGTCCCACCATAACTAAAAGACCCATCCTTGCGCCGGGCGGAAAGGAGAGCTTTGACACCTTGCTCCACAACATCCTGGGGTACACGTATCTTGTGCGTTTTCGCCAGGTAGAGAGACCACATCATGGCACCCGTGCAAAAGGCATTTTTGTATTCGTGGGCGAAAAAACCGCTCTGCTTGTCCTGGATCTGCCCCGCGCGACGGGCGAGACGCTCCAACTCGGAGACGAGGACTTGATGTTCGCTCTGCCTACCCTGCTTCAGCCGTTCAAGGAAGAAAAGCATTCGGTAGGCCTCGCTGTAGACCTCTTCCTCCGTGCCGAGGGCCAGCCGCTTGTCCTCTTGGAGATAGGACTGAGCTTTGGCGATGGCTTGGTCGATCCGCTTGGGGATCATCCCAAAACCCGAGGGAAGTCTTTTACGCCAACGGAGGAGAGCCGTTGCGGCAAGAGCTGTAATCGCGACACGGACATTGGGGAGAATTTTTGGCGCCGGCCAATACGCGTAACGAGTATCAGACCAGGATCCATCAGGTCGCTGGGCCCGAAGCAAAAAACGGAGCCCCGCCCCTACGCGGGCACTCAAGCTGCCTTGTGTTTTCTTGGGCGATCCCAGTTCGCTGGTCCTGGGTAGAGCTTTGGATTTGGAAAGAGACACCCGAAGGTCCCGCAGGACCTCGAAGTCATGCGCAAGGGGGGAGAGCGGGGTCGTGTCATCCCCGCGAGCGAGCATGGCTGAAGCCCGGATCGCAAAGGGGCCGCCCCCCTGGGCTGCGAGGCTAAAGGCCCTCACCGATTCCTTGGTCCGCCAAAGGCGCCAGAGAGCGGCTCCCTTCCACCAGAGCGCTTCGCTGCCGGCTTCCCCGGCGGGAATCTTGCTCGCCACGGCCACAGCATCTTCAAAGCGACCGGCCCGCACAAGGCAGCGCAAGGTCTCCAGGCGCAGCTTGGGCCGAGTAGCAAGAAGGCCCAGAGCCTCCTCCAGGCGCCCCATGCGCCGCAGGACCCCGGCCTTGGTCCCGCAGAACAGGTCCCCCCATTTTTTGGACTTCAGAGCCCCTCCTTCGATCTCCCGAAGCAACTTTAGAGCCTCGGCATCCCGGCCATCCAAACTCTCCTGCTCCGCCAAAAAAATCTTGTCCCTCATGGTCTTGGCCCCAGCAAGGGCCTTGGTCAAACTCCCTTCCCCCGAAAACTTGCGACGTTCCAAAAAGGCCAGCAACAGGGAACGGATCCAGGTCGGCGAAAAGGTCCGAATACGCTGGACACAGTGCAGAACCTTGCCCTTGGGGCTCAAGAGAAAGAGGGCCGGCTCCACAACCTTCAAAAACAGAGGATCCTTAGGATCCCCGTTGTAGGCCAAAAGCCGCTTCCCAACACTCTTGTCGACATAGAGCCTGAGAGCCACAAAGCGCCTCCGAATCAAGGCAGCCAAATCGGGATCCGAAAAAACCGCGAGCTTCATGTACTCATCCACAAGCGGGGCCCGATACATCTGCCGCCCTTCGATCCGAAAACCATAGACCAGGATGGGTCTCCCCAAAGCCTTGCCCTGAGCGAGAGCTTGGTCCAAGAGGACGGCCCGGTTGACTTTGGGCACAACCGGCTGCTGGACCCTGCCCCGTCGCCCGTCGATCCGGGAATAGGGATCCACGATCCAGGGGATGAGACCAGGAGCAGTCCTGGCCTTATGAAGAAGGCTTTTGGGACTTTGCTGGGGAAGCCCTCCAGCTTGCAAACAAAAAGAGCTACAGAGGAGGGAAAAAGCGATGATACTCATCATGGTCTCCTTGCTCCCCCGGATAGGGCCAGCCCTCAGAAATCAGGAAAAGGAATCCCTCTCCCAATTTTCCACAACCACATCCAAAGGTTTACTTTTTCTTCATGAAGGGGTCGATGGCAGTCACCGGCCGCAGATTGTGCACCCGCGGCCACCCAAGAAGACGATTGTCAAGCGGCCCCTAAGGAAACAGCCACAAAGGCGAGGTGGATTTCATGTAAACCCCTTTGGAGGACCCTACCAGTTTTCACAGAGGATCTCAAAGTAAGCCTGGGGATGCAGGCAGGCAGGGCAAACACTGGGGGCCACCTCTCCCTCGTGGAGGTAGCCGCAATTCAGGCAACGCCAGGTGATTTTCCCATTCCGTCGGAACACCCGACCCGCCTCGAGGTTTTCAGCAAGGTCCTTGTACCGTTTGTGGTGCTGCTTCTCCGCAACACAAATCATCTCCCAACATTTCGCAATCTGAGGGAAACCTTCTTCCCGAGCCACCTTGGCGAAACCCGGATACAGCTCAGTCCACTCATGCTCCTCCCCTGCCGCGGCCGCTTTCAGATTGTCCAGAGTCGAACCGGTGACCCCGGCAGGATAGCTCGCCTCAATCTCCAGATCCCCACCCTCCAGAAAGGACCAAAAGCGCTTCCCATGCTCCTTCTCCTGCCTCGCCGTCTCCGCAAAGATCTCCGAGATTTGGACCAAGCCCTCCTTCTTGGCGACGCTGGCCCAGTAGTCATAGCGCATCCGCGCTTGGCATTCTCCGGCAAAAGATTTGAGAAGGTTTTTCTCTGTTTGGGTACCCTTGATGCTCTTTTTCATTTCAACCTCCAGCTTTCCTTTCTTCACGAGTCACAAGAATTGTTCTCATCGAAGTGGCTGGCATAGAACAAAGCGGAAGCGTTTTCGAGTCCCCCTTCCCTTTTTAAAGCGATGACTCATTTTTTTGTGGATGGCTTGAGACCCTGCTTTAGTCCTGGCCTTGCTCCCCCCGGTTG
>JALSSW010000086.1 GCA_026984035.1 Planctomycetota bacterium | reverse complement strand
CAATCGGTTTTGCCATTTTCGAAGAAAGATGGATCGTTCTTTTTTGGAGAGGGAGAACCTCGATCCAAAACGGTAAGGCTTTTGCCCTGGGAATCTTGAACTCTGAAAAGTCCCGGGATTCTTCAACTAGGAGTTTTTTTCCTGGAAGGGTGGGGACCGTGAAAGGGCCATCATGAAAAAAGGTTTGTACGCTGAGTTGTCCTGGAGGAAGTCCATGGATTTTGATTGTTGAGTTGCACCATTCCCAAGGAATGGAGTCTAGAAAGGTGAGTTCTGGTTGGGAGGAAACCTCCGACCTTGAGTTCAATTCTAGAAGAACCTTTTTGGGAGCCTCAGCTTGTGCCTGGAGATAAAAGGAGGCATCCATCGGTTTTTTGTCAATCTTATTCCGGCAAGAGATCCGAAGTTCCTGGACATTACCCTTCCTTATCTGGATGGTACCCAAATCGACCCTCTGACCTGGGGCTAACTCGAATTCCTTATAGACCCAGAACAAATCTTTGGATGAGGACCAAGCATTGGCCCGAAGAATCTTGGCTCCTGGCGAGAGACCGGAGAGTTCGAAGCATCCCTGGGAATCAAGATTAACCTCGGGCACCTCGGGTTTCTGGAGATCGGCTGATGGTCCGGAACCGCTTGGGGGGTGATAGACTTTTCGTTTGAAGAGATGGACCTTGACCTCCTTCAAGCCCACCAACCCGGGAATGCATCCTCTGACTGTTCCGGGCCTTTTGGCTACAACCCTGAAGGTTTTCGTTTCACCGGGGGCCAAGGAAAACCTTCCTGAAAGCCCTGTTGTTGTGTTGTTGGGCTCGTGGCGGATGGCTCCACGGATGAATCGAATCTCCTTGAACTCAAAGGATGGGGATATTGTTGGGTTGGGAAGGTCCGTAAGAAGACCATAGCGATAGGATCCGCTCGGAAGATCCGGAAAGCGGACGATTCCTTTTTGATCGGTTTTCCCTTCCAGGCGGTGGAGGATCAGGCGCGAATTCGGTTCCCAGCTAAAGGGACCCAGGGAAAGGGGGGTGGAAAGAGCCTTTAAGACTTTTTTATTGGGTCGGATTTCAAAACGAAACGGGCGTTTAACACCCTTGGATTGCTTCCCTTTTCCTTTCTTTTTTAAGGACCGGCCGTGGTTTTGGGAATCCTTCTGATAGAGCTTCGAGGGAGGAATTCTGTTGGGATTTGTGAGGTAGGGCCAGCCTTGGGTCCATGTAGAGAGTTCCTTGGAATTCAGCCCCTTCAACTCCGGGATGAGCCGAATACGAACTCCTGGAATCGGTTGCTTCAAGGAGTTCCGGACGTCCACGATGAGGCTTGCAGATTTTTGAAGGGAAACAATCGTTGTTTTTCCTTTGATCAAACGCAAGGTTTGGACTTTTGGAGTGTAGCCCCTTGCAACAATGGCAATCAGGGTGTTTCCACAAAGGTTGATGGCTGCCTGCCCCTTGTTTCCGGATTGGAATGTGAAAAAAGCCTCTCGTGGTTTTGAGGATGCGGAGCCTTTTTTTTGTGCCCTTTGTTGATTCTGAATACGGGTGATTTGAATCTTTGCCCCGGGAATGGGCTTTTTCGTTTCCTGATCCACAATTTGAAGGAAACAACAAAAATCACCCATCTTGCTTCGCTTCCCAAGAGTGAGGTGATCCTTTGGCTTCGCTTCTTCTCTCCCACTCTTTTCCAGAGGTTCCGAATTTTTAGAGGAGCTTTTAGGGTGGTCTTTTTGAGTGGTGGCAAAAAGAATGAAAAGAACTCCCCCGAGGAGAAGTATGAAAAGACTGGCAAGGTGTTTGCCACTCAAGGCGAAGGAAGGCTTTTGAGGAAGGGTGGGCATGTTTATTTTGGGCAATTCCTAAGATCGAAGTGTGACCAAACGAATCCGGCCATCCCGGCTTCGCATGTGCCTTCATCGAAACCATTCGATCCATTCGCCCATACCAAGATATAGCCGCGGGAACGATGACGAAGGAAAAAACTGTTGACACATTTTGCCACTCCTAAAACAAGGTTTTGCTTCCTGTCGGGATAGAAGCCTTTCCCTTTTCCAATGGTGATGGGGATGTCCTTTAAATGCAAACCTTTGAAAGCGATGCTGGCATCACCGATCTTCTCCGATACCGTGCTTGCCATGGACTTATCGAGTACTGCAACAAGAGGTTCCTCAAAGAGATTCGAATGACACTCGGCAAAACCCAAGGCCATTGCGGATGCATCCGGGTCCAATAAGCTGACTTGACCGAAGATTTTTACGGTCGCCCCCAACTCTGCTTCCCCGGTACCTTTTCCTTTGTATTCGTACAGCCATGCTTCTACCCCGGTGCCCACGGCAACTGCTTGAACTTCATTTAGGAAGGAATGATCGGTGGCGGTTCCTGCTCCAACAACCAGATTGCCGTCTGCAAACAAATAGCTTTCAGCTCGGCCGAGAGGGAGAAAATTGCCAAAGATGGGGTTTGGGAGGATCTTTTTGTAAGAATCTTGGATGGGACTGTATACGTGTTGAACCAGTTTCCAGGTCCCTGAGGGCTTTTGGGCGAGCAAGGGAACTAGAGAGGAAGCCCAGAAGATCAAACCAAAGAAGATTTTTGATCTCCTCTTGGTCCAGAAACTTGGGGAATAAAAGAAATCCATTTTCTTTCCTCTTTTTTAGGGTTTTCAGTTTCGGAAGGAGCTGTTTCTCCTTGAGAAAACACAACGAGAAAACACCGCATTTGTCGTCCCGAGGGGGGAGCATGCGCTTTCCCAATTGTTTTAAGGGGAGGGGGGTACAAAAAAAGGGGAGATGTGGCAATCTTTCCCAAATTAGGGCTTTCTTGTTTCCAACCCTACCCTGCTTCCCTTAGCTCCGCGGAGAGGCGGTCCCGGGAACGCTGCTGGACTCGGACTATGCGGAGACCGGGGGGACGGAGCCAGGAGCTGCTGGAGTCGATCTTGGCAAACTGAAGAGAAGCTCCCCTCTCACGAACAAGGGCCGCCGGCCCAGCTTCGATCCCGCTGCCCCTCCGGACCAAGCAAAGCCTCTTTATGAGTCCTTTAAGCAAGCCCTCATGCAGGAAGGGTTGGGCCAAGTCGAAGGCGGCCTTTTTGGAGCTATGATGAAGGTCTCCCTTGTCA
>JALSSW010000085.1 GCA_026984035.1 Planctomycetota bacterium | reverse complement strand
GGAAGAGTGTCGGATCGCCATCGTAGAGGATGGAGTTCTGCAAGAACTCTATGTGGAACTCTCGAATAGGGAGACGTATTTAGGGAACATCTATAAGGGCAAAGTTGTCAATATTGAGCCGAGTATTGGGGCTGCCTTTGTGAACTTCGGAGGGAATCGCAATGGATTCCTTCATGCTTCAGATGTCATCCCTGCCTATGGGGATCCCAGTGTGACCCAAGTTGATATTCTGACGGGGAAGGTCCGGTCGGAGATTGATGAAGGTCCTGATTCGGTTCGTTCGGCTCTTGATGATTCGGATGAGGAAGATTTCGATTCGGAGGAGGGCGACCATCCTGTCCAAGAAGAATCGAAGACTTCTTCATTGAAAAAAACGGGTCGCAAGCGCAGTGCAAAAAAAAGCCGAGGAAGAACCAAGAGCAGTTCCCAAGCGGAAAAAACAGATTCCGAGGCAGAGAAAGCCGATTCCGAGGGAAGGGACCTGGTTTTGATCCACGAAGAGGATTCGGGGCTTCCCATGGTTCTCCCTGAAAAGAAGGGGGATTTCGATTCTCCAGAGGAGGGTCTTGTTGAAGGCGTTTCCGCCGAGGAAAAAGGCTCTCCTGAGGCACAGGGAGAAGAAAAGGAGCAAGCGGAAGTCTCCGACCTGGGAGTTGTTCGGTCTCGCAAAAAGAGCAAGCGCCGGAGCCGTAGGAGTCCCCGTTCTCAATCTCGCGGAGCCCGTGGCGGAGGTCGCGGTTCGAAAAGAGGGGGTGGGGAAGACAGAGGCGGCCGCGGGGGAGGCCGCCCCCGAAAGCCTATCCAGGATCTCCTAAAAAAGGGCCAGGAAGTCATCGTTCAGATTACCAAGGAAGGGATTGGGGCCAAGGGGCCGACCCTCACGACCTATCTCTCTCTCCCCGGTCGTTGCTTGGTTCTCATGCCTTCTCTTCCAAAGTGCGGGGTGAGCCGCAAGATCTTGGATCCCAGGGAGCGCCGAAGGCTCAAAAGAATTGTCCATAATTTGGATCATGTTGGTTCCGGTGGAATCGGGTTCATCGTCCGAACTGCCGGAATCAATAAGTCCGGTGCGGATTTGGAACGAGATCTTGAGTATTTGAAGCGTCTTTGGGCCGTGATTGTTGAACGTGCCAAGGTCACAACGGCTCCCACACCCCTCTACATCGAGTCCGACCTGGTTCTTCGGACGATTCGGGACTTTTTCAGTCCCGATATCGACGAAGTGATCGTGGATAACGAAGATGTCTTTGAACGGGTGAAGGACTTTGTTGGGAAGCTGATGCCCAAGTTTGTGGATCGGGTGAAGCACCACCCGGGGAACTCGCCGCTATTCTTGACCTATGGCATTGAGCAATCGGTGGAGGATCTATACAAACCTCAAGTCGACCTACCCAATGGCGCAACCATTGTGATTGAGCAAACGGAGGCCTTGGTCGCGATTGATGTAAACTCCGGAAAATTCAAACCCGGCTCCAATCTCGAGGAAACCGCCTATCGGACCAATCTGGATGCCATCTCGGAGATCGTTCGCCAGCTTCGGCTGCGAGATCTCGGAGGAGTCATTATTATTGATTTTATCGATATGGTGAACGAAAGGCATCGCCGTGAGGTGGAGCGAAAGTTCCGAGATGCACTCAAGGGTGATCGGGCCCGCATCAATGTGGGGCGGATTTCGATCTTCGGTATGTTGGAATTGACACGGCAGCGGGTAGGCCCAGGTCTCAAAAGGACGGTTTTCAAGGTCTGTCCAACCTGCAAAGGGACATCCCTGATCAGGACGGTGCAGAGTAAGGCCCTGGCAGTTCTCCGTGAGATCAGGGCCTTGGCCCAGCTTCCGGGTTTCTATCGCTTGGAGGCCTATCTCCACCCCGAAGTCTGTGCCTTTTTGGAAAACCGTAAGCGGCGGTCTCTCGTCGAGACAGAAGATCATTGCCAACGGGCCATCCTGACCAGGGCAGAGCCGAGTTATCCCGTGGATGTCGTTCATTACCGCTTTTTGGACCAGCGCGGCCAAGAGGTGAAGGTCAACATTCCTGCCGGCCTTGGCGTTCATGCCTGACTCACGCTGAATGGGACGGGTTTCGAAAGACGGATACGAAAGAGGGAGTTCGAGCTGAGGAATCTCAGCAAGTGCTTGCACTTGGATCGTCCTTCCCTAGAATCCTATCCCCTTTTCATTCTCACCATCGGCCCCGCAAGAGGACGAGCCTTATGTATGCCGTAGTTATTGACCGAAATCGTCAGCATCGTGTCTCTGAGGGAGACTCCGTTCTCCTCGACTTCAATGAAGCCTGGGAGAAGGGCCAAGAGGTCGTTCTTGATCAAGTGGCGGTAGTCGGGGGAGAAGAGCCCCGGATCGGAACTCCTCTCGTTGAGGGGGCTCGGGTTGTCCTGGAGATCCTCGGCGAGGAAGATGGGCGTAAGATTGTCGTTGGTAAGTTTCGCCGGAGAAAGAACTACCGGCGGAAAATCGGTTTTCGGCCCAAGTTTGTGAGGGCAAGGGTGAAGGCGATTGAGGCCTGAAGGTCTCAGAAGCGAAGGTTTGGAAACATAGGTTCGGAGACCAAGGTAAAGAGCAATGGCACATAAGAAAGGGCAGGGCACCTCAAAGAACGGGCGCGATTCCAACCCCCAATACCGTGGAGTTAAGGTTTATAGCGGCCAACGGGTTACTGCCGGGTCGATCATTGTCCGTCAATTGGGTACTAAGTTCCATCCAGGTCGCAACGTGAAATTGGGTAAGGATTACACCCTTTTCGCTCTCACTGACGGGATCGTTCGGTTCCAGTCCAACCGAAAGGTTCATGTCGAGAACTAGCTGATCGCGCGGATTCTTTACGAGTTCGCCGGGAAGCGCTTGGCTGAAAGGGTCTCCCCCCATCAATGTTTTTGGATGAAATCGACATTCATGTGCTTGGGGGCAAAGGGGGCCAAGGTTGCCTCTCTTTCCGCAGGGAAAAATACGTCCCCAAAGGCGGACCCGATGGGGGAGAGGGCGGAGATGGGGGGGCGGTCATCCTCCGGGCGGATTCCGGCCTGAGTAGTCTCCACCACCTGAAAGGCTTTGGAGTCTTTCAGGCTAAGAATGGGGGAGCCGGCGGCCCCAACAATCGAACGGGAAAACGGGGAGAAGATCTCATCCTCAAGGTGCCCGTGGGAACGGTGGTGAAAGACGCCGAAAGGGGCAATCTCCTTGCGGACCTCAAGGAAGAAGGAATGGAGGTCGTGGTTGCTTCGGGGGGAAAACGAGGGCGGGGCAACAAAAGCTTCGCCTCTTCCATCAACCGAGTTCCCCGTCAGTTTGAGAAGGGCATGCCCGGCGAGGAACGCAGGGTACACTTGGTTCTTAAAATGATTGCCGATGTCGGTCTCGTGGGTTTTCCCAATGCGGGCAAATCCACCCTGATCTCTGTTCTCTCCGAAGCCCGCCCTAAGGTTGCAGGCTATCCCTTTACGACCCTTGTTCCCAACCTGGGGATTGTTCATGTTCCGGGATTTCGTCGATTTGTCATGGCGGATATTCCCGGTCTGATCGAGGGAGCAAGCGCTGGGAAGGGGCTGGGACATCAATTCCTTCGGCATATTGAGCGAACCCGTCTCCTATTGATCATGGTGGACCTGAGTGCAGAAGCCCTCCAGGCCCCCGAAGAGGCCTTTGAGGTCTTGGAACGCGAATTGGCGAACTACTCGGAGCTTTTGTCAACCCGTCCCAAAATATATGTCGGAACCAAAGTGGAGAATGAGGCCAGCGAAGCTCTGCGAGCGGAACTCGAAGCCCGGTTGGAACAACCCATCCTCGGGATTTCCTCGATCCAAAAGAAAGGGCTCCCTTCGCTGATACGCCGGATTCTCTCGGAGCTCTCTTCCCTCGATGGGTGAGAGTTGAACGGCTGAGCTCCTTTCGTCCTTAAGATGGGAGCTTGGAATGAGGGTGACTTCCCTGTTTATCCAGGCCTTTCCTCCCGTCGATAGAAGAAGGGTTGGGCTCCACCTGCCCACGAGGGGCTAACCCATGGAGGAACGGGGAATGATAAAAATCGAAGAGCTTCTGAAGCTGATGGCAAAGGAAAATGCTTCAGACCTCATTATTAAGACCGGGGGCTGCCCGGCGATGAGGGTCAATGGGCAGGTCCGCTTTGTGGGGGACGAGGTGGTTCCGGGGGACCTTGTAAAGAGTTTTGTCGAAAACTTGATTGGCCCCACCGAGATCAAGTGCTTTCGAGAGACGGGCGCGGTGGATCGAGCCGTTGCGATTGAAGGCGTGGGGCGGTTCCGCTGCAACATCTTTCGACAAGCGGGACGCTTGGCCTTGGTCTTTCGGTACGTGAAGTGCAATATCCCTTCCTTCAAAGACTTGCATCTTCCTGTAGAGCCCATGAAAAACCTTGCCTCCCTGAGGCGGGGATTAGTCTTGGCGACCGGGGTCGCAGGGAGCGGTAAATCCACCACCCTCGCTGCTATGGTCGAATACCTCAATCGGAATTTTGCCAAGCACATCATCACCATTGAAGATCCTGTGGAGTATCTCTTTGAAGATCGGATGAGCATGGTGAGCCAGCGTGAGATTGGTACCGATTCCCCCTCGTTTGCTGCAGCGCTCAAGCAGAGCCTTCGCCAGGCTCCTGATGTCATCATGATTGGAGAAATGCGGGACAAGGACACGATGGAGGCTGCCCTCCAGGCGGCGGAAACGGGTCACCTTGTGTTTTCAACGCTCCATACCGTGAACGCCGTCCAGACGGTGGAGCGGATTATCTCCCTCTTCCCCCCGCACCAACACGAACTCCTCCGAATGGAGTTGGCCCTGAATCTTGCTGGGGTTGTGAGTCTCCGTTTGCTCCGATTAAAAAACGGGGAAGGGCAAATGCCTGCTGTGGAGATCCTGACCAACACTCCGACCGTTCGGGAAATTCTACTGGAAGGAAGGACCAAGGAACTCCCCAAAGCTTTGGCTGAGGGACAATATTATGGGACAATGACCTTTAATCAGTCCCTGATTCGCCTCTATGAATCCGGAAACATTGAGCTTGAAGACGCACTGTCAGCCTCCGACAACCCCGATGAACTAAAGCTCCAGATGCGGGGAATTACCAAGGGAGGCGTGGGAATCGCGGGTTAGCTCTTTTGCATTCTGTTGCCGACACCCTCGAAGTTTTGGAAGAAACTTGGTGAGATCTCGTCTATCTTGATTTGGATGAATGAGAGAGGGGGATTCTCTTTCCCCCGGTGTTCGCCAAGGAGCCACAAAAATATATGCGGACGGAAACAATCGGGATTGCGTTATATCTTCTTTCCGCCGGGGTGGTTGGATTGATCGGCTTGGAAGTGAAAAAGGCCTGGGGGGGCGCAAAATGGGTCCATGTCCCTCGAGCCGGAGAGTATCAAGCCCTCTCGAAGAAGCTGGAAAAAATTGGCAACGCCAAGCAACCTGACCAGCGGAGTTGGCGTTATGGTGGCAAGGAGATTCAGGATTGGTGGAGGCTCATCGAGACCACGAATTGGGTGGGAAAGGTCCCTGTCACCAAAACGGAAGAGCCTGCAAAGGTCGAAGAGAAGCCCAAACCCCAGGTGAGCCTGAAGCCTCTGAGCGAGATCATTAAGCTCAAGCTGGTCTTTGGGCGCCCCAAGGAAAGCGCTTTTGTCACCGTCCTCTATGTGGATCCCAATGTCCAAGCTCCAAAATCAGAGTTTGCGGCCGTCGCCGATCCAATGGGGGGTGGGGGAGAAGGGCCTGGCGGAAGTCTCGCGGTTTTCCAAGATCTTCGAATGGGAGATCATCTATATCCCAATTACGAGGATATCCAACTTGTAGGTTTGACGCCGGATGGGAGAGGGGCGATCTTTTCCCGAACATCGGCTGCTGGGGACGGGAAAAGGATTCTCGAGGAAATCCGACTGGATGAATTTGAAATGTCGGGGGATTCCTTTGGGGATATCGAGGGGAAAGGGAAGCAGGTTGGCGGATCCAAAACCCAAAACAAGAAACGAAAATGGCGAGATCCCGGGGCACTCACCAAGAAAATGGGGGAAAGGCTTTGGATGGTCTCGCAGAAGGATAATGAGGAGTTGGCCAAGGGCTATGATAAGTTCATGAAGAAAATGTCCGTCGAGGACTATGTCGGCTATCTCGCGGACCCGAAGAAGCCGGGGAAAAGGCGGAAGGTGACTGGGGTGTCGATTCGCCGGGTGCCCGCTGAGGCTAAACGCTTTGGGGTGCGGCGTGGAGATGTTTTGATTGCTGTCAATGGGACTCCGGTTAAGGGGCGGGCTTCTGCGATTCGCTTGGGTAAGGAGCAGTATCGCAGGGGCGTGCGGACCTTTGAGTTGACTTTTTTAAGCCAGGGAAGAAAGGTCGTCCGCACCTACCAGGTCCCGGACAAAAAGAAGTGAGGGCTAGGATGGGGGCATGCCGACCATCCTGACATTGGATTTGGGGAATACCAGCCTTAAGGGAGTTCTCTGGGAGGGGGCAGAGGTCATCGGAACCTTTCGCTGGATCCATTCCTCGGGAGATCCCTCTCTGGGCAAGGTTCCCAGGGGAAAGGGCCTTCCCTGCCGTCCGGACGCTATTTCCCGCGTCTTGGGAGTGGCTTCCCGGGGCTTGCCCAGGGAGCATGGGATTCCGGGGCTCCAGGCGGGGGAATGGGTTGGGGCTGATCTGAGACCACCTTTAGCTGTGGATTATTGCAACCCGGAGGAGATGGGTTGGGATCGTCGGGTAGCGGCCCTTGCCTTGTCCCATGAAGAAAAGGAAGGGGGGTTGATCCTGGATGCTGGAACCTGCCTCACTCTGACTCATGTGGACCCGAGGGGGACCTGCCGAGGATTTGGGATTGCTCCCGGACTCGCGGCTTTGGCCGGGAGCTTTCCTGCCTTTGCCCCTGATTTGGATCGAGACTTCGCAGAGCTTCCCCGCAAGTTTCCCAGTGCAATGCGGAGCACCCGGCAAAACCTTGAAGCTGGGATTTGGGCCGCTTTCCTGGGTGCGGCGGAGAAACTCCTTGCCTTTGGTCGGGGCCGCCTGGCAGAGATGGGGATCCCGCCCGGCATCCTTCGTGTCACTGGGAGCGATGGATCGCTCTTGGTGGAGGCACTCGGGGAGGGTCTCTTGGATCAACTTTTGGTCCACCGGGGTCTCTTGCTCCTGGCAGGAGAAGGCAGTTGAGGGGGATTCCTGGATCGTATCGCCTGACACCCAAGGGAGAGGGAGGAGTCTCTGTGCTGGTTGCGGCTCGCAAGGAAGCACAGGTCTGGTTGGCCTCCTGTGGAACAGAACGTGTCCCGGCTCCAGGAGAAATTCGGCTTGCTCGATTGCGTCCCCCTGAACAGGGCTTAACAAATGCTTCGCCCGTAGAGATCGAAGCTCTCCTTGTGGGGACTCTCGATGGGAAGTGGATAGAGGTTCATCTTCCCGGTAATCCGATCCTGGTCGGGACCCTCTGCGAAAAAGAGTGGAAAGGTGGGAGGACCTTTACCGGGGCCCGCTCTCCCTTGGAGGAAGAGTGTCTTCGGGTAGCTCAGAGAGCTCCCACGAGCCGGGGCGCTGCCTTGGCCTTGGGGCAATTGGCTGAAGGAGGATGGGTTTCCCTTGTGGATCAAATGGATCCTTTGGATTCTGAGAATCCCAGCCTGAGGGAAGAGCTGCGCATTGCTTTGGAGCAGGGCGAAAGGTTAGCGGGGCTTTTTGAGCCCACTCGCATATTACTGAGAGGGCCGACCAATGCAGGGAAGTCCACTCTCTTCAACTTATTGTTGGGCGTGGAAAGAGTTCGGACCGGTCCGGAAGCCGGGCTGACTTTAGATCCAGTGAGTGAGTCCATTGAAGGGCTTGGCTGGCCCTTCTTGCTGGTGGATACTGCCGGTGAGAGAGAAGTGGAAGATGGTGTGGAAAGGGAAGCGATGCTTCTCGGGCAGTCTCTGGAATCTTTTGCATTGCCGGTGGAGGTGCATTCACAAGCTTGCAAAGAAACATTCCCTTCAAAGTCCCTGAATCCCTTGGATTCATGGCGGGATCCGGAGAAGATCTGTAAGAAACCAAGAAGAGGGTTGCGGCCCATTGTTTTTTTTACCCACGCGGAAGCTGGGAAGGGAGAAGGGCAAACTCCCGAAAAGGGGCAGCAACTCCGTTTCGATCTTTTGAAAGACGATCCGGATCGGGTTCGGGGAGCTTTTTTTAGGAAGATTTGTGATGTATTGGGGAGGGAGCCTTTTCCCCCCATCGAAGGCCGATCGTGTCTCTTGACATCCCGTCAGAAGGAACTTGTGAAACAAATTTTGTCCGCTCAGAGCGAAGATTTGAGGCAGAGCTGTTTGACGCAATTGAAGCGTGGAATTTCCTGAGGATTGGGGGAACATGGAGATGAAATGACCAAGCGAGACCTAGTGTCGATCGACGACCTCTCCAACGAGGAGATTTTGGCTCTTTTCGAGCACGCGGACAAATTTGACGGCAACCTCAAGATTTGGGCCGACCAATGCAAAGGTTCGATTCTGGCCACCCTTTTTTTTGAACCCTCCACTCGGACACGGCTTTCTTTTGAATCCGCCATGCTCAGACTCGGGGGGGGAGTGATCTCCGCCACTCAAGGAAAAGAGACTTCAGCCTCCAAGGGCGAGAGCCTTGCGGATACAGCTCGAGTTGTGGGGGGGCGCTATGCAGATTTAATTGTTCTAAGGCATTCGGATGAGGGCGCAGCACGTGTGGTTGCTCAATTTGCCGAGGTGCCTGTGATCAATGCCGGGGATGGAGCTCATGAGCATCCAACCCAGACCCTGTGCGATCTCTATACTTTATGGAAGGAAAAAGGGCGCCTTCATGATTTAGAGGTGGTCCTCTGCGGGGACCTTAAATATTCAAGGACCATCCATTCCTTCGCCTTTGCTCTGGCCCGTTTTGGGGCGAAACTAGTCTTCGTTCCCTTCCCTGGGATGGAAATCCCGAAGCATGTCCTTGAGCGACTCCAGCGTAAATGGAAGGTCCGAGTGGATAAGGGATCTTTGGAAGACTTTCGAGATTTGGCTCCAGGCCGAGATGTCGTTTATGTGACCCCCGCTAAACCCCACCAGCAGAGCCTTTTTACCGATGCCTCCTTTTTCGGGGTTGAGGCGGATTTGGAGAAGGATCCTCAAGGCGGGCCGCAAAAAATAGACGCCATCTACATGACTCGCTCACAGAGGGAGCGCCACGGGGCAGGATTTGGAGAGGATGGAGAGCTGCCGACCTTGACGCCCGAACACCTCAAAAAAGCCAAATATAAAGATACCAGCGTGATGCACCCTCTCCCTCGGGTGAACGAACTTAGCTATGAGTTGGACCAGGATCCTCGAGCGAAATATTTCAGGCAAGCGGCCCTGGGCGTCCCGATACGCATGGCTTTGATTGCGTTTTATCTGGGAAAAATCGATCTTGGCCCTGCATCTCCTCCCCCTCCCTCTCCCGAAATTTATCGATCTTCCCTGGGGATCCGATGTGCAAACCCTGCATGTGTCAGCAATAAAGAAGGTCTGCGCTACCTTCTCCCAGAATTCTTTTTGGTGGAAGAACGTCCGCCTCTTTTACGATGCACCTTCTGTGGATGGGAAAAATCCCCGACCATCCTCGGGCATTTGGATTCAAGGAAGCTCCACCCAGCCAATGGTGCAGAAGCTGCACGCATTCATTTGAAGAACCGGGTCTATTTTTCCTCCATGAAGGAAGCAAAGGATGCCGGTTTTGGGGATGGATGAACGCTTTTTCCCTTGCCAAGGCGAAGATTGGAAGGGGTAGCCAAGTTTTACTCTCCACGGACCGAAAGAGAGTCATGAGCTTTTTATTCTTGTCCAATTGGTTTGAAGCAGGTTTTTCGTAGGGAATCTGCGCCAACTGGCTCCTCCTCTAGTGCGTTTTCGCACGAGAGAGAGCGTTTTTTTCTGGGATGCTTGGGTGGTGGTCTTCTAAGTGTTTGTAATAAATAGCTTTATACTTTATTGTTATTTGGGTGTTGGAGCGGCATCCCTTTTGATAAAAGGAAAAAGGTTCTCTGGAGCCTTCAATGGGCTTCTGGGGGAAGAAATCCTCAGGAACTTGAGGGTTTCCTTGTCAGTTCCGTTCGCCCCGGGCTGGTTCTGATGTATGCTTTTCTGCTCGTACTTTTTTCGTTGAACAAGTAGGCTTGGGTCCCCTGGTCTCGATGGATGATGCTATCGAGGTCAAATCCTTGGCGGGAAAATGATTACGGGTCGTTTGCAACCCTGTTCTTATGGGAATCCTTAAGGGCAGGCAAAGTTTGAAATCAATGAGTGCTTTGTCGGTTATGGGGTCATGACCTTGGGTTATGGCTTTGAGTCCTGGCTTTGAGTAGTCGGATTGGGATGAAACGAATGACAATGAAGTCAATCAAACCGTTAGGTCTTCTTCCGATGGGTTCCTTCAAGGGGCTCATGGGAGGGGCTCTTGCTTTGGCCGCACTGGTCTTACCTTCCTGCGGTGGTGGGGGAGGGGGTGCGAGCGGGTCCAAAGCTTCTGCTGGGGGCATTGAGCTGATTGAGGTCGCCTCCGGTCGCTTGGCGGATGTGTATGGGCTTGTCGAGCTCTCCAACGGCAAGCGAGTCTTGCAGCTATACCAAAAGGATGTTCTTGTGGGGCCTGATATCCAGGACCAACGGGATGCGAACAGCGATGTCCTTGATCGGGATATCACTTATGATTTTGATGGATTTGATCCCGATACCCTCCAGCCCAAGCTCGTGATTACCCGTTTCATCGGGAGCCCGCAGTTTCAGGCTGCTTTCGAGGCTCTGGATAAAAATGTGATTCGTTTGACTCCTGGAGTGTACGGACAGGACATTCGAAGGCAGCCCTTTGCTGTTGCGCCTCGAAACGGGGGGATCAGGCTTCGCTTTAACAAAGACCTTGGCCTGAGCGAAGACTTCTTTTTGGCTAAGGACAATGCAGGGCGGGTGATTGGGATCAAAAACCCCGAGGCAATCCAACTCTTGGAAATCTTGGGAGACCCAACAGACTCTAATCCCAGGGGCGACTTCCGCTTGATCCCCACCCGGATTTCTTACAAGGGTTCTGAGGTCGTTTTGGATCCCGTGCTTTTGGGAGCCGAGGGGACCCTTTTGAATGTTCCCAATAATGCCAATGGTCTCCCCGAAAGCACAAACCCCAATGGTGCCAATATCCGGATCGCGATGACGATCGAAGGTCCTCTTCGTCTGAGAGGGTTGAGAGAAGCCAACCAAGGCGCCTTCATCGGAAAAAACCTTTCCGGTCGCAAGGCGATTGTTAGGGATTTCCGTTCGGCGAACCGAAATGATTCGAGTCTTGGGATTTCGAATGGTTTTGTGCGGGATGTGATTCCCCCCAGGCTGATCGGAGATCTCCCTATGAGGCTTGAAAGGGTGGAACGTCTCTCAGCGAGTACGCAGAGACTGAGGATCTTCAAAGCAGGGATTAATCATGAGTTGGACCGTGGGGATGTGGTCAAGCTGTTTTTACCCGGTTCCGGCGGCAAACCTGTTGCCCAAGCCCAGATTATTGCGGATCCGGAGGAGGATCGGAATAAGCCTTCCGTCCAGCATGTGACTGTCCAGATTCGAGATGTGACTTTATTTGAGCCTCACGATCCTTCCACCCGTCCGGACTTTCCGACGGATCCAAAGAAGTTGGAAACCTGGCTCTTCCAGAACGCTCCGATTATCGTGGTCTCGACGGAGTTCAACGGAGAACGGGATCGCCCGGAGTATTTTCTTTCCTTCACGCCCCGCCCACCCCAGGAACCAGGAAAGCCCTTCGTCCCCAATAAAAATGTTTCACCCTTTGCATCCCTCATCCTGAGATTCAGCAAGCCGATCAATTTGCAAACGGTGACTTCCTCGGATTCGATGATTCCCTCGGTGAACCCGAACGCGGATGAAGCCTTGGATCCGAAAAAAGGCACCCCCGGTCTCATCTATGCGCAAACCTTTGATGAGGATGGTTCTGCCACAACCGTGCGCCTGACCCCGCCTCTTGGGTTTTATTTAGATGATGCTCTTCGGAAGCAAAACCGGCCTTACTATCTCCATCTGATTGGGGGAGCGAAGGGGATCCGGGATTTCTCGAATAATCCGATAGATTTGCAGTTTAAACGGAAACCCGGTCAGCCTCCGCAAGAGACGGTCTCCATGGCTTTCATGTTGGATACTCGTCTGAACAAAAAGGGTGACCCGATTTATCCCAATAACCGAGTTGTGAATATTGTGCGTCGGTTTATGGCCAGGGACGAGGATGAGAGTAAAGCTGGGGCGCCGGACTTTTTCGGAGCCTTTACCTTGATCAATGGAAAGATGCAGGGCCGTCCTACCTCGCGGCACACTTCCTACGCAGACGATGTGAATCAATCTCCTGATCCTGGTGGAGAGTTGGGTTTTTGCCCTCCGGGTAATAATGCTCCTTTGACCGCATCAACGGCATTCCAGCAACCCATCCAGAATCCTCTGTCGCCTTACGGGTGTCGCCTTCAAACGGTTTGGAGAGAGATTGATCTTTCCCTTTCCCGAACAGACCCCTTTGATTTTAACTTGGATGTGGAGCAGATGTGGTGGGCTCCTTTCCAGGCATCTGCGGCTGCTCCCAAGACGAGCTTTGATATTTTCGATCGGGTAAGCCTGTTCATCGGGCACAGTGAGCGTCGGCCCAATCCCTGCACTCGGGAATTCTCCTCCCTTCCCTCCTTCCCGTCCTCCGGGCTCTTCCGAGAGTTCTTCCACAACTATGCAAGGGATTTGAAACCCGAAGCGACCAGCTTCAATGACAAAGCCAGAATCGAACAACGTCCTGCTCCTCATATTGCTTATCAAAACAAGCAGATGATCTTCAGGCATTCAGATTCCAAGTTTGAACCCAACCATGTGCGCCGTTATCTGCCTCTTCCGACTTTCCAAAAGCCTTATCTCACCTGGAGGGATGAGCGTTCGGATCTCCGGGGTGGAGGCGATGGGAATACGAAAGTCATCAGCCCCTTCCGCAGGGGGGGGTGGGATGCAAATCGCCCGCTTTTGCGTGCATGGAATGCCGAAGACGGCCGAGTGGGGACCATTGCGCTTCCCCTTCTTGGTGATTTTTGGTCCTTTGTGGATGATCCGGATCTTCCCAAGGATAATCCTTGGAAAGCCACAGGAGCCAACGGTTGGCAGATTTCCGTGACCATCACCTCTTCCATCCTCCCGAACTGGCGTGCCTATAGCGCGGGGGGCTTTCTTGGCCAGAACAACATCAAGAAGGTGAATCCGGCTGCTGAGGAATTTGCAAAGGGGGGCTGGAATCCGGTAACGAGATCCCAAACTCCTTGGGGCGACAACAGTTTTTATTGGATCCGGGTGGACTTCCAGAAGCGGATTTCAGTTGCGACCTCTGGATTCTTCGATCTCGGAGATCCTCACATCGCAGCGAAAAACAATCCAAACAAAGACCCCAGGCTCGGTCCATACAGCATCGGACCTAAGACGATTCCTCAGTTTGACACTGTGGTCGAGCCTCCTCTTTCGGAACTTCCGAATGGAACGAAGATCATTCCCGAATTTAGGGGGGCTGATGGTGCTCAAGGGCGTTCGACAACTCTTGAACCCTATGACCCCTTGGCAGCGGGAGATGCACATATCCGCTACTTGAATCGGTCTTCCCCCAATAAGTGGGATTATGAGTACACGGGTCGTTTGACGAAATATACGAGTAATCCGAATAAGCTCGTGGATAAGGATTTCCTGAAGGATTTCTACATGACCCCTAAGGATCTTCGCCGGTTGAATTTCCGGTTCATTTTTGAGAACAACGTTGAGACGAACCCTCCAGTGACTCCCGACATGGATGCTTTTGCCCTGATTTATCGACTGATCGATCGTTGATCCCGGTTGCTGTGATGTCCCTTCTTGGATGTTCCTTTTTGGATTTTCATTCTTGAGACGGGACATCAAGAGACCGGGAGACCCGAGGTGATCGGAAACCAATGGAACGAATTTGAATGAGAAACTTTCTGAGAGAACCGGAAATGAAGCCAGAAATGAAGAAATTGGCCCCATCGCTTCCCCATCCTAAGAAGCTGGCCTCCTACCTCCTAGCGGGGATGGCTGGGATCCTTTTTGCCGCTTGCTCAGGAGGAGGAAGTGGTAACCAACCGGGTGGTGGTGCCTTTCTTCTCTTGAAGACCCAGCCAGCGAATAACGGGCGCATCTTCCTGAATCAGAATCTGGCTCTTACGTTCACAAATGCTGTGGATTTGGATACCGTGAACTTCAACTCCATTTCGTTCTCGGTCTTCGATCTGAGTGGAAAACCCTTGAATGAACAGGTGGTGGGTTCTTTCGGGATCGGAAAGAACGAAAACGGGGACAAGGACGACAAGGTTCTTGAATTC
>JALSSW010000084.1 GCA_026984035.1 Planctomycetota bacterium | reverse complement strand
CCCAAGCCTTTGCCCTCAAAGAAAAGGTCGGAGGGGAAGGGGCATGCCTCCCTTTCCCTTCCAGCGATGGGAGATCTTTTTTTTGCGGAGTTCGAGGGGACCCTCTCGGAGGGGGCTCGGCGTGCGCTGGCCTCGGAGCTGGCAGCGATCGAAGCGCGCTGGTCCCCGCATTTGTCCTCCAGTGTGACAGCGCGTTTTAACCAGCTCGAAATCGGCCAAGCCATTCCGGTTAAGGAGGCGGAGGCCTCCCTCCTGCGACGTGCGCTCTGTGCGAGCCGAAGGAGTGGGGGGGCTTTCACCCCTGTCCGGGACAGCCTCTCTCCAGAGCAGGTCCTGGGGCTGGTGTCCAAATCCACGGCCCATGGCCCCAGCTTTTACCTTCAGCGCCTGGGTCCCGGCTGCCTGGATCCGGGAGGATTCGTCAAGGGCTGGGTCAGCGACCAACTCTGCGCCAAGGCCAAAGCTCTCGGCCTCGAGCCTCGCGCCCTTGGCTTCCGCTCCTCCTTCCTTCTTCCCGGAATTGGCGCTCTCGCCACCAGCAGCACAGAGCGCCGCGGCCCCCACATCCGTGATCCCCGATCGGGGACACCCATTCTCCAGGGCGCTCCCAGCCTGGTCCTCGCCTCCAGCGCCCTCGACGCCGAGTTCCTGAGTACCAGCCGCTTCGTGCAGCAGCACTGGGACTATCTCTCAGGATCCGAGCCTCAGGATCCCTCCTCCACCCCCTTAACCGAGGAACAGGGCTGATGCACTATTTCAACAAGGGCTCCAAAAAATTGAGCAGCCTTTCCCCCGGCCTGCGCCGCATCCTTTTCTTTTATCTTCTTTCGACCCTGCTCGCCTTCTGGCTCAGCGGGATGAAGTATCTGCTCCGCGGCTTGCTCCTTCCGGAAAGCATTCGCAAGTATTACCTTGGCAGCGGCGAGGACCAGCTCCTCGGAGGAGAAGTGGGAAAAAGCCTGTCCTTCCTTGTGGATGTCACCCATCCGCATTTGTTTACCGTGCCCCTTGTCCTCATGGTGCTCGCCCACATTTTGCAGCTCTGCCATTATTCCCAGCGACTCAAGAATTTCGTTTTTCTGTCTGCATTCACCGGATTTGTTTTGACCTTCGCAGGCCCCTGGATGGTCCCACTTGCCCCCGGCATGGCCCTTCTGATTCCGGTTGGAGGAAGCCTTCTTCTCCTCGCCGGAACCCTCCTCTGTCTCCTCTCCCTCCTTGAACTTGTAAAGAGTGCAAGGGCAGGCAAAGCCCGATAGACTGGGGGCGGATGGAGTACCTTCTCGATGATCTCAACGATGCCCAGAAGGAGGCCGTGACCCATAGGGACGGCCCCCTTCTCGTAATTGCCGGGGCCGGTTCGGGGAAAACCCGAGTCATCACCCGCCGCATTGCCCATCTCATCGCCCACGGCACCGAGCCTCGCCGGATTCTCGGCGTGACCTTCACGAACAAGGCCGCCCGGGAGATGGCCAGCCGCGTCGAAGATGCTCTACCCGGTGTTTCCGTCCGCCTCTCGACCTTTCACTCGGCATGCGCCGCCTTCCTCCGCCGCGCCGCGCCCGCCATCGGTTTCACATCGGACTTCACGATTTACGACACCTCGGACCGTGACCAGCTCTTGCGGAGTCTCATGCGTGAACGTCACATCGATCCCAAGGAGCATCGCCCCTCCCGGGTCGGGGGAGAGATCTCCTCCCTTAAAAACCGTGGCATTACCCCCCCTCGCTTGGGCGACTGCTACGATGCCGAAATCGAGATCTCCGAAATCGTCTCCCGTCTCTACCATCCGTACCAAGAGGCTCTTCATGCCAGCAACGCGATGGATTTTGACGACCTCCTCCTCCACTTCCTCCACCTCCTCCAAAACAATCCCGAGGAGAAGGCCTACTACGCCAGCCGCTACGACTACCTCCTGATTGATGAGTTTCAGGACACCAACAAAATCCAGTATGACATCGTCAAGCAGCTCGCCTCAAAGCATCAAAACCTCTGCGTCGTCGGGGATCCTGACCAGTCCATCTACAGTTTTCGCGGCGCGGTCATCGGTAACATCCTGAACTTCCCCAATGATTTCCCCGGGACCAAGGTCATCCGCCTCGAGCAGAACTACCGCTCCACCGCCACCATCCTCTCCTTTGCCCAAGGCGTCATCTCCCGCAACAGATCCCGCTATGACAAGGTCCTGCGACCCGTCCTCGGCGAAGGGGATCCCATTGTTTGCATCGAGGGCTTCAACGGAGACGAGGAGGCCAGCCTGGTCGGCCGAAAAATTTTGAGCCTCATCGAGCAGGGGGTGAACCCCGACGAGATCGCCGTGTTCTACCGTGCGCGCTACCTCTCCAGAGAGCTCGAAACCAGCTTCAAACACATCGGGATTCCCTATCGCCTGGTGGGGGATCTCGGCTTCTTTCAACGTCGCGAGGTGAAGGACCTCCTCGCCTTCCTCCAAGTCTGCGCCAATCCCTTGGACCAGGTTTCCTTCGAACGCTGCCTCAACGTTCCACCAAGGGGGATCGGGAAAGTGTCTCGGCAGCTTCTCTATGAAGAAGCGGCCCGCAAGGGTCTTCCCCCCGCCGAGTTTCTTCGGCGTGGCCTGGTGGTCCCCGGGGTGCGGGGCAAGGCCAAGAAGGGCTTGCAGCAATTCGGGCAGCTTCTCGCAGAAGCAGCAGGAAGCTCGCTCGAATCGGTCGAACGCACTCTTCGCCTTTTCCTTGAACGCACTGACTATCTGAATGTCATCTGTCGGATGGGCTCCTGGGAGGACATCGACCGGGAAGAAAACGTCACCGAGCTTGTCCGTGACGCTTCCGGCTTCGATCTGAATTGGGAGGAGCTCTCGCGAGAGTATCCTGATCACTCACCCGTGTCGGCCTATCTTGCTCAAGTGAGCCTGATGACCGATCAAGCCGAGCGGCAAGCAGGCAGCGCCGCGGTGCAGCTCATGACGGTTCATGCTTCCAAGGGGTTGGAGTTCGATCATGTTTTTATCGTGGCCTTGGAGGAGGGGATCTTTCCGCATTCCCGCACGATCAGCCTGGACGGGCAGGAAGAGGAGCGACGCCTTTTTTACGTGGCGGTGACCCGAGCCCGCAAGCGGCTCTACCTCAGCTACGCCCAGCGACGGAGAAGTTTCGATGGG
>JALSSW010000083.1 GCA_026984035.1 Planctomycetota bacterium | reverse complement strand
AGATTGAACTTCCTGTTCTCATCCTCAACAAAGGCATAAACCGTCAAGCGATCATCTTCAAAAACAACATAGGGCTTAAACCAGGAGTCCCGGCTCGAATCTCCCGGATCTCCTCCAGCTTCTTCTCCCCCGGAGGTCCCAGCTCCACCAGCTCCTCCAAGTTTTCCAAGTGCTCCGGCCCCACCAGAACCTGCACCTGGAGATCCTTCTCCGCTCCCCCCGTCGGAATCCCCGGCCAGGTCATCTAAAACCTTTGCAAGACCAACTTTGAGTGCTTGCCCCTCCATCGTTTCGATCGAAAGGTTTTCTGCTGTCATCCGATCAAACTCTGAGGTCGTCACCAGTTCAGCAACAATAATATACAGAAGGGTGATGATCAACAAAACGAGAACAAGAGCGATGCCCTTTTCCTTCCGGTTCTCCCTAAAGCTAGAGTTCTTCCGATTCAAAGTTTCCCTTCTCCGTTTTTCCTTGATTCCTTTGCCTTTATTCCTGCCCTTAATCCATGATCCAAAAAACAAAAAGGTTGAAAGATGAAGAAAAAACCAGGTGGAACCGGGCTAACAGCTAAAAGACGGCGACCCTAAGAGATTCTTCCTTTTCGTAATAAGAACCCACATCATTCACGGCCTGACGAACCCAACTCATCAAGCAAGAGAAGATCGAAAGACATGATAGGCTTAAGAGGAAATCCCAATTTGGGGGATTAGTATCCCCCACCAAGAAAATCATCCCCTTCTAATCCCTCCAAATCCCCCTCGAATCCATAAATAACCTTAGGGTGAATCATGAAGATCACCTCATTGTAACTGTTCTGGGTAAAGGTGGACCGGAAGAGATAGCCCAAAATGGGAATGTCCCCCAAAATCGGAAGTTTAGAAACATTTTCAAAGTGATTTCGAGTGATCAAGCCACCAATTGCGGTAGATTTACCACTAGGAAGGAGAACTTGCGTTGTGGCTCTCCGGGTTGAGATATTGGGGGTGGGGATGGGATCTGTATTTGAAAACCCCGTTACAGCAGATACGTCAGCCTGAATCTGGAGATAGACCATATCTCCAGGTGTCACAACAGGTCGAATCGCGAGGGTGACTCCCACGTTTGCGAATTTAATCGAAGTTTTCGTATTGTTTCCGATGATTTGGGCTTGGGGATAGGGGATTTGAGTCGTGGTATTGATCACTGCCATTCCCCCATTTCGAACAGCAATCCTTGGATGGGAAACAATATCCGCCTTTGCCTGGGTTTGAAGAAGCTCAAGCTGAGCATTCAAGTCAAAATTGTCATGAATCCCACCAATCGTAATGATCCCTTCAGAAGAAGGTCCTGCTGCGGTCCCCGAAGCGGTGATAGAGGAATTGGGGAACTTGGAGATGATCTGCTTCAGAAAACCCCCTTTGCCCCTCGTTTTTAGAGTCGGGATCTTACTTGAGGTTTGATTCACACCAAGGTCCAAGGTGTCCCCATGAGAGACTTCAACAACTTTCACTTCGATTAAGATCTGTGGAACAGAAGCGTAAAAAAGGTTCATCGTCTCCTCAAAGGCTTCCAAGCCATCAGGTCGTGCCGTTACCAGGAGCAGATCATTTTGAATTTGAGGCGCAGGGATTTTGGGAATCGCCCCCGTAAAAGTTTTTGAAGGAAGAGGAAGGGAAACGACAGAATCAAACCCAGGAATCATATGGATTTCGATATCAAATCCTCCTAAGAGGGAATCGATCAGGGACTTGGCCCCCCCTTTTGGGTTTTTCTTGATTTGGTAGGTGGTAGGAGCCCCCTTCACAGGTTTCTTCGGAGATTTCTGAGCTGTAGCATTGGCCAATTCCAAAAGGCGTTTCAGAACCTGACCCGTCTCTGCATTCACATAAAAAGGTTTGGTAACCCTCCCATCGGGATGGATCCAAATACGACTTCCAAAACGGGAATACAGCTCTTCATCCCCAACCCGTTCCTCGGAGGAAGGCTGCCCCTGGCCTGGTTCGGGAGCTTCTTGGCTTCCACCCTTTTGGGATGTCTTCTTTTTCTTTTCCCCCCCCTGAGGTGCGGTTGAGAAAGAAGCGTCTGCCCAGGGAGAAGAGACCAAATGTCCAACAACCCTTGGGGCCTTTCCATTCACTTCCACAGGCTTTCCCAAAGGGACCCCTTTTGGATCAAATACCTGTACTTCTGTACGTGACCCGGAAAGAAGTCCAGATTGAAAGTCAGGCAAAGGACGTGACGAGGTCACGCAAGAACCCGGGATCAGGATCAATAGGAGAACGGACCCAAGAATGGCCCACGTTCGAGTCTTCACAAAGAACCCCTCCTCGTCTTTCGTTCTAAGCCCGCCTGGCTTTTTAGATACGAACAACAGGGTAACGTTTCAAGCGGGAATATGCATGGGAAAGCACATCTAGCCCGCATATTTCATGACCTTCTTCCTTCCATCCAAAAGGAAAACGCACCTCATCCTTTCAGGATTTTGCATTCAATAGGAAAGATTTCATGAAAAATTCTTGGTTTTGGTTTCGGTCGGCCCTTCAGTCTCCAATCTCGACATCTTCCAGGCTTTCGATCACCTTGTCGGTTAAATCTACAACCTCAAGATTCTTGGGGTTTTCCCGAATGGAGCCGGCTTTGACAACGCAATCTCGTTTTTCAGCCACTGCTACTTGCCCCACAGCTTTCCGAATTCTCTTCACAGCTTTGGCCACGAGGATGATATACCGAGCAGAACCCTTGGGAATTTGATCTTCCTGGATCTGCTGCATTTCGGGCGTTGCATCCAGGACTTGCTTAAAATCAATCGTAGCAGGGGCTCGACAATGGCGGGCACTTCCGAAAAGAATCGATCGTGCCTTGACCCGAATTCCTCCTTGGCCTTCAAAGGGTCCACGTGCAGAGAGGGAATCCACATGGGTCTGAGCTGCTTGAGCAGCGAGCTTCTGGCCCAGGGGGAAAGCCCCCAGAAAGAAAAAGGAGAGGAGGAGAGTGAATCCGGCCCACCATGGATAAATCCACTGGTAATTCTTAGGAGATTCCATCATGTCTCGTTTCCTCATCCCTTCTACTCAAAAAAGCATCCCAAGCTGTAAGACTCTCAAAAGGCACAAATCCATCACGGACCATGAACGGAGAAACCGCAAAGCCATGAGAGCCATTTGAACCGAAAGAAACCTCTTCCGACCTCGGCTTGGAACGAACAAAACTTATGCGAAGTTGTCGGAAATCCAAAAAAAAAATAATAAAAACCGACCACATCCTTTAAGTGACTGGATTCAAAGGGCTTGAGATAAAAAAAAGATGGAGAATTTTTCTGAAATTTCCGTCCTACATCCCCGATGAAAAGCGTAGGGCCCATAAAATGCGCCAGAGAATGCGCCAGAGTGAGAGGCCAACCTTGGCTCATTAGGGGCCTTTTCCCTCCTTCAGCCTTGAGGAGAAACGCTTCCGCGGTTTGCTCATGGGCCTTGACCACTAGGAAGTATTTTCACGGGGCGTGTTCGGCTCTACCAGAGAATATCGAAGAGCTCTCTTTTTCCCCTGGCTTTGAAGAAACCCCTGTTCTTTCCATAGGACCAAGTCCCTCGTTGCAGTCCTTCGAGAAATCCCCAGCCAATCTCGGTATTCCCGGGGACTCATTTCTTTTTGCTCCCTCAATCTCCGCTCAAGAAGAGACCAGCGCTCTTCCCGGGAAGGAACAGAGATTTTCTTGGCACGTTTGGGGGGGAGAGAAGGCATTAGATCGAAGGGCTCTTTCTTCTCAACTCCCTCCCTTGCCATCCTTTGATCTGTCAAAGGTAAATCCAAATCCTCGGGTTCGATATAGGATCCTCGAGATAAAACAAAGGCTCGTTGAATCAGGTTTTTAAGCTGCCGGATATTCCCGGGAAAGTTGTACTGATAAAGGAGTTCCAAAGCCCCAGGAGAAAGAGTTTTCCCTCCATCTCCAAATTGGGAGGCAAAAAGATCCACCAAAAAAGGGATTTCTTCTTTGCGTTCCCTTAGAGGAGGAACGGTGACACAAAACTCCTGGAGACGATAATAAAGGTCCTCTCGAAACCCTCCTTCCTTAATATCTTGATTCAGGTCCCGGTGGGTTGCAGAAATAACCCGAACATCAACGGAAATGGATTCGGTCCCCCCAACCCTAAAAAATTCTCGATTCTGGAGGACACGGAGAAGTTTGGCTTGGACTTCCAAAGGAAGCTCCCCGACTTCATCCAAAAATAAAGTTCCTCCAGAAGCCGCTTCAAAATAGCCTTTTTTTCGCTGAGTCGCCCCCGTAAAGGCCCCTTTCTCATGCCCAAAGAGCTCCGATTCAATGAGGGAGGAGGGGATTGCTGCACAATTTACCTTGACCAAGGGGCCTTCCCTGCGAGGGCTCCCTTCGTGGCAAAGGTCAGCGATGATTTCCTTGCCGGTTCCGGTTTCCCCCAGGATCAGAAGAGAAAAATCTGTCCCGGAAATCCGATCCAAATCCCCCAATAATGATTTCATGGCTTTTGAAACAAAAACAAAGCCATTACGGTGAAGAACCTGGGGTTTCTTTAGCCTGAGGGATTGAGCATCGGGCCGCTCCAGAGCATCCAAAAGAAAAGACATGGAACGCCCATCTTCTGGAAACCTTGCACTTTGTATGCGCAGAAACTTTAAAAATTCCTGCGCCTGAGAAGGATTCAAGGAATCCATGGCGGCCAGCTGCGCAGCCTCCTCGACCGAAGGGACTTTTTCGCCGCCCTCTCTTTTGAGTAAAAATTCAAAATGAAACAAACCGGTACGCCCAGAAAGCACCTCCCGACCGAAAAGTTTTTGAAAACGCTCAGAAAACCGAGCTAATAAAGAGTCAAATTGGGTATTACCCAGCTTTTGGCGAAGCCGGTCCGCTTGATCCAGGCTCACCTTCAGGAGGAGAAGAGAATCACCGATCCTCAAAGCTTTATCGAGTGCCCCTTCCAACCTCTTCCTAAAATAATGCTTCACAAGGAAACCAGTCCTGGGGTCCTCCACCGCAAGATGATGGAGCCTTGCCCGATCAAAGGCTGCCACAAGTTGTTGGCCTAAACCTTCCAGGTGAGGCAAATCAAAACAAAAGGTATCGCCTCTTGTCCCTGGGAAGAGTACAGCTCCCCAGGGGCGTTCTCCATTTTTCAAAGGAATGACTAAACAATCCGGTGAATCCAAAAACAGGCACCGGGCACCCTCCGATTCCAAGGCTTCCTGTTTAATACAAAAGGGTCCAACGGCATCAACAATCATATGTACCAGTTGCAGGTGGACGATTGGACTTTGCGATGAGATTCTTTTTTCGCCGTTTTTTTCTCCAAAAACACGAACATCCTTCCCGCCCCAATCCCTGACCAAAACATAGCCATGAGAACATCCCAAGGCTTCCCCCATCAAGCGAACCCCTTTTTGAGCAACTTCCTCGGGATCCAAACCTTGGAATAAGGTATGAATGGTCCGACTCATTCGCTCTCCTTGGAGAATGCGTCGTTTCAACTCGCTGGCCATTATTGCGAAAGAACGGGTCAGTCGGGACACCTCTCCAATCCCCCTCTCAACATTGACATCGATCTCCAAATCTCCCATCGCAAGACGGCTGGCCATTCCCTCAAGAGCTTCAATCGGACGAGAGATCCTGTCGGTCATCATCCAAGCGAAAAAAAGGACTAAGGAAAGGAGAAGCCCAAGGGCAGCAGTAAAAAAAGGTCCCACTCCAAGACTACCGAAAAGAAAAGGAAGACGGGCTCCCCGGGTGGGTTCGAAAAACCCCAAAACAAATTGAGCTTGCCTGCTTGGATCCCGCAAGAGACGAAGACTGGCCATCTCCTCCCCAAAAGGGGCCGAGATGGCTTGAATCTTTGGAGAAAGGCTTCCTTTTAAAGACTCAACAGCGGCTGCCATGATCTGTTGAATCCTCGGTCGACGCATCCCCAAAAGAAATCGCTCATCTCCTACGGAGGCTTCCTGCGTCGCACCTGCTTGAAGGGGATATCCTTTTAAGTCAAACAAGGCCACAGACCCTCTGTCGGCCCAAGAAGAAAGCAAGTTGGAGTCCACAACCCTACCCAGGGACAGCCGAAGCCCTGAAGAAAGTGGAGGTATCGATGCGGAAGCAGCAGGCTTGTTTCCCTGGGGAAGGGGATCGATGCGGACAGCTAAAAAGGAACGTGCCCAAGCATTATAGAGCCCCCTCCCCGGAGAAAGCGGAACGCTTCCCAATTTTCTGGAAGAAGGACGATCAAAGACTCGCCTAACTTTGCCATCTTTGCCCGGCCACTCTAAAACCAAGAAGCTATCTTCAGGCCAATCGGTGGGGCGGACAAAGCTTAGAGATTTTTGAAGTGAATCCTCAGTTGCTCCCCCGCGCTCCAATGCCTTGCGAAAGAGGCGATGCCACTTTCGCCCCATCCGCTCAAGTTTATCCATACTGTCTCCCATTCTCCGTTCGACTTGAAGGAGACCCTCCATAAGGTCCTTCCGAGCTTTTTCCTCCTGGCTTTTGGATAGAAGGTTGGCCAGAAAAATGGAGAGAACAACAAGGGGGACAATGGTCGCAGCAGCCATTGTAGTACTCAGCTGGAATCGTAAGCTTCCGCCTAAAGCAAAAACTTCAAAGAGAAGAACCAAGACCCAAGGAAGGGCGATCCCACCCAGTAAAATGGCGACTAAATTGTGAACCTGCCTATAACCCAACCCATTCGAATCTTCTAAGGAATAGACTAAAATGGCCCCATTCCATGACTGGGGTTTTAAGCGCAGAAAGGTCTCAAAACTTTCTCTTTTTCCTGCAAAAGAATCTCTAGCATCTAAACGGTCCCATTGCACACCCCCACTTTCAATCTTCTGGGGAATCCGTTGTAGCTCCCCAGATTTCCCCAGGGTGGAGGCGCTTAATTTCCCATGCCGAAACAGAAACCAACGTCCTCGATTCAGCACATCGAGAGATTTTTTGTCCAACCGGAATCGCCCTTCTCCCTTGGCCTTAATAAGAGGCAGGTTCCCGGCAACATCCATTTCTCCTTTTGCGGGTACAGCTAGAACGACATCATGCAGCCTTTGGGGATAGGTTCCGAGATTTTGGTATTCCAGGGTTCGCACATGAGCCCGGCCCCCAAAAGAAAAAGGAACTGCTGGAACAATATGTTCCTCTTCATCCGCACCTTCCCATTCAAATCCAAGCTCTGCCCCTCCCCCTTCCATTAATCGCTGCAACTCCTGGTTTTCACTTTTTTTGCCCGCAAAAACCTGAATTTGGTGGCGTAAACCCTTCTCTATCGGCTTGGAACCATCGACAAGAGCTCGAAGCCGTCCAACTTCTGTCCCTTCAACCGTTTCCCCGAAACGGGCTCCGCCCACCCCCTCAAGAAAAGCCCAAACCTTGGCCACCCCCCGCCCCTCTTTCGGGGGAAGGTTAAGGGTCACGCGTTGACCAGGGACCAAGATCCGACCAGCCTTTTCAGGATGTCCCCCCTTAAAGCCGGTGGGGACACCAGGGCGTGAAAGAAAGCGAAGAAGAACAGGATGCCAACTTGCCTTGCGCCTTCTCGAGACTCCCTCAAGGAACACTTTTTCCTTGTTCCAATGGCCTTGGAGCATACAGGAAGTCACCCCAGGTCCAGGGCGAAAGGGGAGGAGAAAGCGAAGATCATTTCCTTCGGTCGTTCCAAGGATCCTTAAAGAATGAAGCGGAATGGTCTTACTTTTTTTTCTCCCTTTCTCCACCCAAGTCAGGGTAAAGGAAGAGCCTCCCTCCAAAGAACTCCCCCCTTCTAACCGTTCCCACCTTACAATGAAGGCCAAAGAGCTTGCTTCCGCCGGATCTTCATCCCACTCAAGAGACAATCCCTTTTTCTCTATGGGAAGATCATAAAAATAAAAAGGAAACTCTTCTATTTCCCTAGCTCGCATTCCAAAAAGGGTCGGGTTCAAAGAAAGCAAAGAACGATAGCGGTAACGAATGGGAAATTTTAAAGTGCCCCCTCGAAAGAGATTCATAAGGGGCTGATCTCGACTTTCCCCGGGAAGGCGGGATAAAACCCCATCTTCCAAATCCCGAAGCAGACCGGTGGCAACATCCATCGCTTGATGGGTTTGACTTCGAAACTTGGATTCGCGATAAAGGCTTGCGAGACTTGGCCAAAAAATGGCTAAAAGAAAGAGGCTCAAAACCAATCCAACCAGGAGCCCTCGAACTCTAGCCCCTTTCTCCAAGAGCCTGCGAGTCACAGATCGTGCAACCCAAAGCATCCCGAAGAGCAGGACTCCAGGAAGGAGAAAGGGTAAAGAATGAATCCAAGACCCTGAAAAAAAGGTTCCCCCTTCTTCCGAAGGTTGAAGCGGGAGAGGACCCAGGAATTGTAACCTTCCTAAGTTGGCAGTATTCCGAAAAGGAGGTCTCCCCCCAGACCAAACAAGATATTGGTACACACGCCTTCCCGGATCCCGATCTCCATAAGCAAGGTTAAACCCAATCTCCTGCGTGCCTTTTTTGAACCCAGGCAAATCAATGAGAGGAAGTGCCAATTCAACAAGGCCCCCTCCCGGAATCCTCTTTCGGGAAATCTGAAGACCAGTAAAACCCCGGTCTATGATATGGGTCTTACCTAAACGGGCCTGGTCCGCAAGATCGAAATCCACAAGTCCCCAGTCCCGTTCCTTACCAAAGGGAATCACCAAAAATTGAAGGTCATCCCCATTGAACTTCGTTTCTCCCTCTCTCCCATCCTTCAGGTCGGTATCAAAAAAGAACTCAAGGACATCCCCGCTTTCCCAACTCTCACCAGATTTCGGCGCAAGAGGGCCTTGATCTCGGATATGAATAAAAAAGAAAAGGTGCATCCCGTCATGCAAGACGCGCACCTCCACCGAACTATCCTTCGGTCCCTTCCAATCCAAAAGAGTCCCAGGTAGAAGTTGTTCTTTTTTGTCTAGCCGGCAAACAGCGGCTTTTTCCCAGCAAAGATCCTTCTGGCCATCAATCCGGGGGGAAACTTGGGTGAAAGGGACACGAACCGTTTCCCGCCCCGATGTTACATGACCCTGAGCGGAGAGCTGAGCTGAGGAAAACAACACGAGCCCCCAAGCAACGAATAAAACAATGGAAAAAACTCTCCGCATAGGAGGATTCTATCCATACTCCTCCTGTCCCCACAAGAATCCCGGGTTCCCTCCACAAAGCCAGCTTCCCCAAACGAGCTGCGTTCCTGAATTTGGGAACCTGAAAATCATGCCCCCCCAGACTGGAGACCTTCGAATCCCGAGGTCCAATACCAAGCCTAAATCCTCCAGGTCACAGTTTGAGCTTCCTTATAGCCTCTATGAGTCTTGTGCCTGGGGATCCTTACGGCATTCCCCGCAAAGTCCCTCCGGGGCTTTAGCATTTTCTGGGGCCAGGCTACCTTTTGGATG
This sequence comes from Planctomycetota bacterium, assembly GCA_026984035.1. Taxonomy (GTDB): domain Bacteria; phylum Planctomycetota; class UBA1135; order UBA1135; genus HyVt-539. The sequence goes on along the minus strand of JALSSW010000083.1, from coordinate 5,037 downwards.
AAAGATAAGAGCTCGGGGTTAGGAAGCGGTTTGGCACACTCCTAACCCCCCCATCAGGTAACTGCATGAATCCTGGCGAAGGAAAAAGAGGCAGTCTTTTGAATCCAAGGCTCAGAATTATCTGGAATCCAAGGAAAGGAGAGGATGAGTTCTCCCCTTTGAAGAACGTCTATGTTATGAAACCGATGCTTCCCTGTTTGCTAATTTTACATTAAAAGCGAAAAAACCTTTTTCGCCTTCCTCTAACTCAAAAGTGACAGGGTCTCCGTCATTCAAAGTCCGGAAACCTTCCCCCTCGATTTTTGAATAGTGGACGAAAATATCTCCAGGAACGGTGTCAGCGTTAAGGAAACCAAAGCCTTTGCGGTTGTCGAACCATTTGACGGTTCCATTGATCATGATGTTCTCCAAAAGAAAAGAGCCAGTAACGTCTTCTGATCGATGGCCTTACGTTTCAAACAGAACGAATGGGCCAAAATTCCCATTTTTTTTCATTGTCCCTGAACTCTTTGAAGAATCATGGAATCATCAAGAAGAGAGATTCCGGATTCCCACAGTCAAAAAGATCGGGGGGCCATCGGGAGAAGAAAATTGAAAAAGGACAGGTTGGGAAGGCCCCAACGCATCCCTTATCGGCCTCACCTTTTTTCGGCTTAATGGAAATCTGCTTAAGACCTAAACCTAATGGGCTCTTTTGCAAAGGATAAGCAATTTTTCCCTCACCCATCTTCTCTTGAGCCCTTTTTTCTCCTCTGAACAGGGAACTGACAAGACCATGCCCTTGAAGGATTTTCTATGGTGGAACCGAAACAAGGGACACTGTTCTAAGGATTCAAAAAATCCCATGCGATTGAAAACACCCTTTGAAAGAAAGAGTCTTCAAATGAACTCTTGAGAAGGGACCTTTCGGGAATCCTGATTTTTGGAAAGGATTCAAAGATCCCCGTTCAAAAACAAAAAACCCCGCAGGTCAGACGGGGTTTGAATCACTCAAGGTTATGAATCCTGGGACCGCCGACGATGACCACCACCACTCCCAGAACGGCGCTGGCCACCACCTCTGCTCCGTCCCCCTGAGGAGCGACCGCCACGTGAGGACCCACCACGAGACCGAGAAGACCCTCCTCCCTCCCGTTCCCGGCGGGAATCTTTTCCACCTGAGCCTCTGCGTCCTTCACCACCCCTGGAAGAATTCGAACCCTTCCTCCGCCGCGAATCCTTTTCTTTCCGATCTTCGGAAGCCGGACTTTCTTCTTCCGATTCCCCAAAACCTTCATCGGTCTCATATCCTCTTGAATCGCCAGAAGAACTCCCGAGACCCTTTCGAGTTAAGCGGATTCGACCAAGCTCATCAATAGAATCCACTTTTACATCGAGGATGTCTCCGACCTTTGCAACATCGGTAACCGAGCGAACAAAGTCATCCGAAAGCTCGGAGACATGACAGAAACCTTCTTGCCCTGGAAGAACTTCGATAAAAGCCCCAAACTCTTTTACGGCAACAACGCGACCTTTATAGAGCTTTCCGACTTCCACCTCGGCCGTCATCGCTTGAATACGTTTCACAGCCTCTTCAACACCGTCTGGATTGGTACCAGAGATCAGGACAGTTCCATCATCATCAATGTTGACTCGTGTTTTAGTTTCTTCTTGAAGTGACCGAATGTTTTTTCCACCAGGTCCGATGATCAAACCGATCTTGTCCGGGTTCACCTTGATCCTCTCCAAGCGCGGAGCGAAGGAGGAGAGAGTCTTCCGAGGCCTACGAATCGCCTGGAGCATTTCCTTCAGGATATGGACTCTCCCTTCCTTGGCCTGCTCCAAGGCTTTTTTCATCAAGGCCCTGGTTAAACCACTGCATTTGATATCCATCTGCAAAGCTGTGATCCCCCGTTGGGTTCCGGTAACTTTGAAATCCATATCCCCCACATGATCTTCGCTTCCAAGGATATCTGAAAGGATCGCCGTTTTACGCCCTTCCTTGACCAATCCCATGGCGATTCCTGCAACGGGTTGCTTAATGGGGACCCCTGCATCCATCATCGCCAGAGTCCCTCCGCACACCGAAGCCATAGAACTAGAACCATTGGACTCCAGAATCTCACTGACGATACGAATGGTGTAAGGGAATTTTTCTGGTTCGGGCAGCATCACTTCCAAGGCTCTCTCAGCGAGGGCCCCATGTCCAATCTCGCGGCGACTCACACCACGGATGGGACGAACCTCCCCAACGCAATAGGGTGGGAAGTTGTAATGCAACATAAACCGCTTCCGATACTCTTCACTTAAACCATCAATGATTTGCTCATCCTGGGTTGTGCCAAGAGTAAGAATGACCATGGCCTGCGTTTCGCCTCGAGTAAAAACTGCAGATCCGTGGGTCCGGGGAAAGAGACTCACTTCGATGCTGATGGGACGGATATCTTTGTACCCACGTCCATCCGAACGTTTCCCAGCTAATATCGCATTTCGCTCCGCATTGGAGCGAAGTTTCTTGAACTCAGCACTAAGAAATTTCTGAGCTTTCGGAGCATCCTTCTCCCCTAACTTCTCCAACTTGGGAGCAAAGTAATCTTCCATCTCGGCTTTAACTGCCGCAACGGCCTCCCCACGATCGTGCTTACTCCCTTTGACAGAAACAGCTTTTTCGACTTTCTTTTTGAACTTCTTTTCCAGCTCCTTCGCCAGCTGGGGGAAACCCTCAGGAGGAACAAAGGGGACCTTTTCTTTTCCCGCTTTTTTGACGAGTTCCTGAATCATGGAACCGATCTCAATGCAGAGATTTTGCCCGGCCTCAAGAGCTTCCAAAATCACGGTTTCGGGAACCTCTCTTGCCCCAGCCTCCACCATGACGACCGCCTCTTTCCAAGCAGCCATTGTTAGGTTCAGTGCAGACTCTTGAGTTTCTTGAACTGTGGGATTCAAGAGAAGAACCCCATCTTTGAGCCCAACCCGGCAAGCACCCAGCAAGGTATCAAAGGGCATGGAACTCACATTCACGGCGGCAAAGGCCGCGATCATCCCAACAATATCGGGATCGGTCTCTCCATCGAAGCTCAGGACAGTCGCCATCACTTGGACTTCGTTCTTGTACCCATCGGGAAAGAGGGGGCGAATGGGCCGGTCGATCAATCGACAAGTCAAAATTTCTTTGGTGGTAGGGCGGGCTTCTCTCTTAAAAAAGCCTCCGGGGATCTTCCCCGCAGCATAGGTTTTCTCCCGGTAATCCACCGTAAGAGGGAAGAAATCCAGTCCTTCCCGCGCATCAGCACTTTGGGCCGTACACAACACGGTTGTGCCACCATAGGTCACCACCACTGCGCCATCGGCTTGCTTTGCCCACTTTCCGGTCTCCATGACCATGGGCTTTCCAGCGATTTCTCGCTCAATTCTCTGATAACTCAATGTATTCTCCTAATTTTTGATATTTCATCGCCAAAGGTGCCCGATTTGCGCAGGCAGAGCCACAAGAAGAGAATCGGGGCCGAAGCTTGTCCTTACCCCTGCTCTCACTGCCAGGACTCTTCCTTTGGGTATTCCCATAAACCGCTTGGTTCTTGGGGAGGGGAGGGAATGTCGGATTCCAAAAAAGCCCCTCAAAATTCAGTTTCCCGCCATCCTCCAGGGTCCAACATGGGTCCACCGAGGGATCGCAGTCCACGAGCACCATCGGATTAATGGCGAAGGCCAAGGCGCTCGCAAAGGCTTTGGTAGGTTGTGAACTCCGTGCGCTTCAAATATCGCAAGAGCCGATTCCGCAACCCAACTTTTTGTAAAAGACCTCGGCGCGAATGAAAATCCTTTTTATGGACCTTCAAATGCTCTGTGAGTTCTTTGATGTCTTTTGTGAGAAGGGCAACTTGAAGCTCTGCGCTCCCCGTATCCTTCTCATTCTTACGAAATTCCTCAACGATCTTCTTTCGATCTTCAGGTTTGATTGCCATATTCCCTGCATTCCTTTTTCTGTGATTCCGGCTGTCTCCCACATCCACAGAGAACAGGGACTCCGCAGAAGGGGACAAGACCCGGGCTTTGGATGGCTGCCTCTGAATCTGCAGATTCGCAACCAACAAAACCCATTTGGGTCAACTCTCTACTCAGGCATCTTTGCTTGAAAAAATAGAGCCGAACAGGTTAGGACTTGGAACAGTGAGGTGCAAGAATAAAGCAAGCTATCGAATCCGATGAGGAGGAAACTTTTTTGTCAGCATCCGGGCCAGGTTCTTCGCAGCTTCAAGTCGAAGATCCTCCAGGCTGAAAACCCCTGAATCCCGATCCACCAAAACTCCATTATTCCTGAATCGGCCCTGCCAAAGGACATTCCCTTCGGGGGAAAGAAGGACAAACTTCCCTTGACACCGAACTCGCCCCAGGCTTTCCAGACCCCTCTCATCCCAGGTATCTACGGAAATCACAAGAACCCCATCTCCCTTGAGTCTCCTCAAGGCTTCAAGCGCTTCTGTTCTGCCTTTTCCCAGGGACTTGGCCAATTCCACGGCTTTCCTGTGGCTTAATACCGAATATTGGCTTTGTATGAGCCCCCGGCGGATTTCACGGGTCATCGCATCCAAATAGGGAATCAATTTCGCTTCTTGGGACTGGATGGGCCAGACCAACAGATCATCCAGGGGAAACACACGAACTTCGGCATCCGTCCTGCTCAAATCAGCGAAAAAGCCTCTGGGTTCCGCAACTCTGCAGGAGGAGAGAAACATGACGCTCACCAGCAGGAAAAGCAAATTCCGCCAGGCCCATTGTGTGTTGCTCGTTAGAGTCCTCATTTGCCCTCCCAATCTATGATTTCGGCCCACTTCGGCCCATAAGGATGGGAGCATACCCCCCTTCCATATCTCCCTCCCAGATTTTCCCCCACTCCAATCCTCTTTCTCCCCCATCTATTAGCAATCAAAAGTATCTTTCCCCCATCCTTTCCTTTTCTCCAAAACAGAGGTTCATGAAACCTCATGCATCTTCCCTGCCCAGGAACCCAAGAGGAACGAGAACCTCTGGAATACGGGCCATCCAGCTCAGGTGGAA
>JALSSW010000082.1 GCA_026984035.1 Planctomycetota bacterium | reverse complement strand
AAGAGTCATTGAGGGAAGAGGCCGCGTTCGTATCACCTTCGCGCCTAGGCTGGACTTCGGGCGGCTCTCCACAAGGCTGCTTGCACGCGAAGGCGGGCTCGAAATCCAAGGAGCAGTGGATCCCATCGTGCTCCACTCTCCCGGAATCCATTGGTCGATCGAACAAGAAGGAACGCACCACACGGCAGAGGCCATCGTGGATCTTGGTCCCCATCCCCTCATCCTCCAACTTCGCTACGGAACGGGAAGCCTCAAATCTTCCACCCTCCAGGAAAGCGAACGGCGAAAGAAAACAGAGAAATACTGGAAGCAATGGGTCAGCGATCTTTCCATCCCGAGTGTTGCCTCAGACTTGGTAAAACGAAGCGCCCTCACCCTCAAAGCCCTCTGCTACGGCCCCACGGGGGGCATTCTCGCTGCAGCAACCACCAGTCTCCCCGAAACCATAGGAGGCGTGCGCAACTGGGACTACCGTTACACCTGGCTCAGGGACGCAGCCCTCACCGCCGAAGCCCTGGCACGTCTTGGAAGCATCCACGAGGGCATGCGTTTTCTCGACTGGGTTCTGGGTGTCATCGAGAATGCTCCCAGCCCGGAGCGACTTCGCCCTCTCTACACGGTCACCGGTAATCATCTCGGCCCCGAAGCCGAGATCGCCCATCTCCATGGCTATTGCGGAAGCCGGCCTGTGCGTATCGGCAACGCGGCCGCGGCCCAAGTGCAGCTCGATGTCTTCGGTCCCATCATCAACTTGGTCTACGTCCTTCTCATGTCAGGGGCACCTTTGTCCACCGAACATTGGCGCATTGTGGAGAGCTTCGCCATCGCGGTCGAACACCGCTGGCAGGAACCGGACCATGGCATCTGGGAAGTGCGCAGCAACTCCAGACACCATATCCACTCCAAGGTGATGTGCTGGCTTGCCATTGACCGGGCCATCAAAATCGCCGAACACTTTTTGGATCAAGACCGACAGGATTGGCATCGTCTCAGGGACAAGATCCGAAAAGATGTTTTAGAGAATGGGTTCAATGAAAACGTCCAGGCCTTCACCGCAGCCTATGACTGCGAAGATTTAGACGCAGCAGCCCTGCAGGTCGGCCTCTATGGCCTTGTTGAGCCAAACGATCCCCGGCTTGTTTCGACCGTGGACGCCATCGAGAGAGAACTACGGGAGGGCGTGGCGGTTTGGCGCTATCGCTACGAGGACGGCCTCCCCGGAAAGGAGGGGGGCTTTCTCTTCTGCACCTCCTGGTTAATTGACGCTCTTCTCTTGATCGGACGCGAAGATCAAGCCTGGCAACTGTTTGAAGAGTTTTGCGGGCTCTTTGGCCCGACGGGATTGCTCAGCGAAGAATACGACCCGGAAACGGGGCTCTGCCTGGGAAACCACCCTCAGGCTTTTACCCACCTGGGCCTGATCCATAACGCCCTCAACTTGGCCGGAGCCAAGTCCGCCCACCTGGAAGAACATCGCAAAAAGGCGGGGGCATTGACTCCTGAACGCTGAGAGCCTCCAGGATCTTCCTACAGGTCCTTTGGACTCACAAGGGCACGCGACGCCAGCCCTGTGTCCCCCATGCCTTTAAGTAGCTTGGCAAGCAAGGCATATTGTTTTTTGTCTCTCGGGAATTCCCGTAAACGTGAGAAGAGCACGGAAACCTGGGCCTTGGGATTTCCAAAGCGGCCATAGAGATCCACCAGGCGATCATAGTTTTTTCGATCCAAGGGATCGAGAAGCCTCAGGGCCTCCCATTGCTGGGCAGCAAGCGCATACTCTCGGCGGGCGAAAAAAATCTCCCCGAGCACCTTCCTCAAAAGCGGCACATCTTCGCCGCTTTTCGCGACCTCCGCTTCATGAGCCTTCGCGAGAGCCTTCAGGTCGGGGGACCGTTTTAAAACATATCGAAGGACCTTCACGGCTTGCGCTCTTCGGCTCCTCCATCCCGGCTGGGCGAAGGAAAGGACGGCTGCACTGGCTGCTTCGTAAGCCCTTTGATGTTTCCCGAGTTTTACGAGGATTTTTGCCAGGTGTTCGTAGCTTTCTCCGGTCCAAGAATCAGGACGCTTCCGGTCACGTTCGTAGAGGCGGATCGCTTTTTCCAAAATATGTCCTGCCTCCTCAAACATCCCGCCCTTCTCGAGACGGTAGGCAAGACTCCGGACACTGGAGGGAGACCAAAGGTTTCGCTTGTGCATCCAGTCCACCAGGGCCGCGAGGTAGATCCTCCCCTCATCATATCGCTTGAGCCCCGCAAGGGCCTCCAACTTGAGAAAACGCCAATCCAAACGCCCTCCGTCCTCCCGGATCAACTGACTGAGAATGGGGAGAGCCTTTTGGAAATGCTTTCTCTCACAGAGCCAAGAGGCCAGAGTCCCGCGGCCGCCTCTACTGAGCTTGCCCTTCTTGTAGGCAAACTCGAGAGCAGCAATGGCTTCCTCCCATGCCTTCAAGCCATTCCACAGGTAACGGGCCGTATAAAGCCGAATGTCCTCACGGTCTCCATAAAGTTCGAGGACCTTGAGGGCCACCCTTCGGAAATCCCCTTTTCTTGCCGACCAAAAATAACTTCCATTGCCATAGTAGATGTAGCGGGACCGACTCGACATGGTCAAAAGATCCCTCTCCAACTCCCGCTTCACGATTTTGAAAAGGTTGTCGGAAAGCACAGGAGGAAGACGCCCGACTTTGTAACGCAGCCAAGCCAGCCGCCAGGCATGGTGTTGCCAACCTTCCAGGCCCACCATGGGGAACCATTCAGGCTCATGCAAAACCGCGTCCACAAGGAAGGAAAGAGAGGCTTCATAGCCCGCTGCATTCTCAAGATGGCTCGAAAGAACATTCGTCCACCTCGGATCCTCCCACAGGAGTCCTTTGCGGAACAGGCTCCACTTCTTAGAGAACGCAAGCAAATCCGCGCCTGCCTCGGGGAGGACCTTGGCTCTTGCCAACCGCGAGTGTAAGGAACAGAAGTCCTGGAAATTCTGAATCGTCTTTTCCCCGGGTTCCTCCAAGCGGGACAAGAGTGTTTTCCGCAGGAACCGATAAAGGGAGCGCCCCGAACCGGCACGAACCCGGCCTTGATGCAACAAGGCTTGGAGACGACAGTTGAAAAGACGGCGCTCCAATTGTTTCTTGCCCCGCCCATCCTCATGCAGCTCCTGTTCCCGGAGCAAGTGGCCCTCGGCATCGTAATAACGCCGGAGTCCCTGGAACCGATTCACCAAGGACCAGAGAGCCCCTTGCTCGGAATGAGGCAGACAAGAATCCAAGGCCTTGCGCCTGGCCTCCACCGCTGCTCCCAGAAGGTCCGCAGCCCCCTTGGGATCTCCGAGATCCGCCAAAACGTCCGCGACATATTTTGCGATTTTGAGCCAAGCCGAACTCCCCTTCTTCTCACGAGCCCAGAGCAAAAAGATGCTGTCCCGCCTGGCCTTCGCCAGGGCTGCGTAGTTGCTTTTGCCCAAGGAAGCGAGGAAGTCCCCTGCAAGGAGAGCTTCGCCGGGCAACCAAGTCCCCTTCATCGCCTCAGACAGAATTTGGGAAGCGACTTGCCCCGCCGATGCCGGCTGCAACTGAACATAGGCAGCTCGGGTCTCAATAAGAGCGCGGAACAAAAGAAGCCCCCTCTTTTCCAATGGATTTCGGCTCTTCTCCGCGACGCGCCGGCAGCTTTTCCGAAGCTCATCGAAAGCTGCCTCCCGCTTGACCCCTTGCAACACTCCAGCGACTTGTCGCAGGAAGGGATAGACACTCTTCTGCCCGTGGCCGGGGATCCCATAGGCCATTGCACGCAGGATGCGGGCATCCTTGCGCATCGAATAGACGTTTTTCAAAAACCACAGGTAGTTCCGAGGATAAGGAGCCTTCTGCATTAAGATTTCGGCAGCTTCGATATGCTCTTGGGTAATCTCCCGTTTCCGGTCATAGCGAAGAGAGGAAAGATAAGAATAAAGCTGATCAGGACTCTGATGGGCAAAAGCCTCCTTGCGAGCAGCCACTCGATCCTTTTCGCGTCCCAAGACCAGATACCAGACGGAGAGGGTCTTGAGACCTGAGGCCGAAAGGCTGTCCCGCCTCCTTGCCGCTTCAAAAGCCTTTACCGCCTCGTCGAAGTGGCCGGCTTCGGCTTCCAATAAACCTCTGGCGATGAACCAGCGGCCTTCAACCGAGCCAGGCAGAGTCCAGCGGGCCACGGCTTCTGCAACTTCCTTGGGGCGATCCAGGGCGACCAGGAGCCGATAATCTTCGATACGCCCATCGAGCCCCTTGGCAGGAGGAAGCAGACGAGGTTTTGCTTGGGCAGCAAAAAAGGCCATCACCTTGTTTGCGATCTCCACAGGGCTTCCGCGCCGCACGGCCGCATAGCTTGCAACCAAGGAGAGGCTCCGGAGGAGGCTGTCCTTTTGGAATTCTGGGAGGTCCCACTCTTTCTTCAACAGAGAGAGCGCCTGGTCACTCGCTTCAGAGAGCTTGTATGCCGATTCAACCGAGTAGCGCAGGCCTTCGAGTTGGTACCAAGGCCGAAGAAATTTGAGCCCCTGTCCACCCAGGACCAGGAAGCGCTCGGCAAGTCCTTTGCGGACGCTTAGGTCCGCTTCTCGCTCCTTGCGGCGACGCTCCTTCCGGGGAAGTTTCTCCAGTTTTGAAACGGGTCCAAGGAGCGACTTCTTCCAATTCGTGAGGAGACCAGTCGAAACCTCCTCCGCTAAGCGGGGCCCCCATTCGAACTTGGATCGTTCAGAATCCAGGGCTTCCAGGATTTGGGACGCATAGCCCAAAACATTCCCATAGACCTCAGGGCTCCAAGGATCTTGCAAGCTGAGAACAAGCAAACGATTCAAGACATCAGCCTGTTCTTCATCCCAACTTCGTTTTTCCCAAAGAGTCAGAAACTTCTTCTTGAGCTTGCGGTCTGCCAGGTGACGCACCATCCAATCTCCGAGGAAGGCCCGCTCATTGCCCTTGCTTGCCTCCCAACGATTGCGGATGGCGGCAACAACCTTCAAATCTTCCACGCTGGTCCCGATGGATAGAGACCCGAGATAAAAGCTGAGGAGAGCCGGTCGAACCTCTTGCACAAATCTCTTGTTGCCCAACTCAGCTTTCCATTCGCTTTGGAGTAGAGCAAAACCCGGACTCCGTTTGAATCGCCAGTTCCCCAGCAACTCCCGCATCAGAACAGGAGGTTTTTGATCCTCGCGCATCACGCGAAGCAAAACTCGGACGACCATCTCCCATGCCGACGGATCCACTCGGTTCCTTGTTTGGAAGACACCCATTCCCAAAACCAAGCGACAGGCAGCCCAAAGCTCGGCCCGCTTTTCTTTGGGGGGAAGATCCTGTTTGTCCAAGACCCCCCTGGCCCAAAGCAATTCCTGGTCACCCCGTCCTTGGTAAAAATTCACATCATGAAGCATGCGCACAGCTTCCCAAGATTCAGAATCCACGCTGGCCCAGAGTCCGGCCATTTCGGAGATCTCATTCAAATCCCGTCGCAAACGCAATTGCTGAAACCAACTCAAAAAGAGGCGGCGCTTTTCTTCCCGCAGGAGGTCTTTGTCTCCACTCGCCCATTCGAGGTAGAGTGGTTTCGCCTCTTCGAAGCCCCGGTAGGTGACAACTCGCTGAAGATGGGCAAAGGCCAAGGCAAAATCCCCAGAAGCACGAGCCGCCATCTCTTCGCTGCGACGGAGAAGGAGGTCGATACGCCCCACCCGTTGGTAAAAATCCAAACGGGCCTTATCAACAAAGAGACGGAAGGGCTCCGAATTCATCAAAGCCTCATTTTTCTCCCAGAGATCTAAAACCTTGCCCCAGTCCTGGGGAGTCAGGAAGCTTTGGGCGAGCCCCAAAATCCCCTGGGCAAGCGGGAGCCGGGCGGCAGCTTCCTCCTGCCCTCCCAAGAGCGAAGCCTGCCGCAGCAGGGCTGCATGAAGGGCAGCCTGATCCCGGATCGAAGAGAGCATGGACAGCTCCAACCAAGCCCGGGAAGGACGCTTGGAGAGGGAGGGAGCAAGTTGCTTCCAAAGGCTTCGCACCCTTGCCTTGTTCCCCCGTGCAGCCTCGCGGGCCAGGAGAGTCCAGAGATCAGCGGCTTGGGCCTTGCCCTCAAAAGCGTGCTGCTTGGCCTCGATCCAACGGAGTTTGGCTGGAAGGACAAAGCTTCCCCCAGGTAAGCGACTCCTATGTTGGAACTCCCCATGGAGATCGCCCGCCTTGACCTTGCGGCTGAAGTTGCGAAGGAGGTGCCCTTTCTGGTCCCTAAGCTGGGCGCTCCCGGCCCACCAGAGGCCGGCGGCTTTGACAAAATCCCCATAGGTCACAACCCATGAGACTTCGCCCCAACGTTTTTTGGTCCAGGAGCGCAAGCACTTCTTTTGGCGATCCAGGACCAAGATATGCTCTTCCTCCTCGGGGAAGGGAAGGCTGAAGGTCACCACATTGACCTCGTCCTTGGTCACAAGCTTGGCATCGAAACGATGGAAATAGCGCGGGAGATCCACCAGGCTCCCGTCCCTTCCGACCAGAGGGAAGACGTCCCCTTTTTTCGCCGCTCGGCTGCGTCCTAGGCCGAGGCTCCGAATCAAGGCCACGCGCATTCCCCCAACTTTCCAATCTTCACGAGGAAGGATGCCCTGAGCCCAGCTGCGCCGATACCAGTCCTCACCCCTTCGAAGAAGAAGGCTTCCCTGGCGAAAGCCAAGCCTTTGGGTCAGGGGATGGAGATCCACGCTCTCCTCCTCGATCCGAAGCCCAAGGGATACAGAGCGGAGCTGGTGCTTTTTGGAATAAAGGCTCAACAAACCCTGCAAACCTGTGGGCCATTCGGGATTGGGACTCAGCTCCTCCTCGGGCTCCGGGGCACTCCCGAGCCAGGGAAAGTCGAAGACTCCGCTCAGGGTCGAAGGCTGGCCGATACCGTCGCGATACCTTGCTGCCTTTTTTCGGGGAGCGGGGGAACTCGGGGTAAGAAAGGCACCACTCACATAGCCAACCCGTTTGACAGACCGATCTCTCCGGACCCTCGCGTCATCCTGGGTTTCCTCAAGCTCCTCCTCAAAATCCAGGGCCTTGTCTTCACTGAAACCCCGCTCCATGGGGGGCCGACCCAGACGGCCCTTCCCGTCCTCCACAAATCCCTCGTGGAGAGAAAGAGAATCTGTCATACTCCTGCTGGGCGCCCCCTTAGCGTTCATCCCAAAAAAAGCATCATTGCCCGGTGGAGGCGTCATGTCTCCCGGACCTCGATATCCTCCCCCACCACCAGTGATGGGGATCCCAGCCTGGAGCCCACCACCAAAGCCATTGCTTTTGCCGCCCCATTTTGGAGCGAATTGCGCTTTCCGTTTCGTCAAGAGCTCTTTCCGATACCGGGGTGTCGGCGCCGCAAAACGACCTCGTCCCAAGCCGGCGATTTCCCGAAGGAAGCGCGCCCGAAGCCCCGAGCGCCAACCCCGCGCGGCCAAAATCTGCTTCCGCAGAAGCTCGCTCGAAACCTGGTACTTGGCCTCCGCGAAGAAGCCTTCGCCATCACGGATTTTAATCCGTTCATCCAGGCCATACTTTTTCCGATCCTCAGGATCTCGAACCACAATAAAAGAGGTATAGGGCGACATGACTCCATAGCTGAGGCTGGTCTCGGTCGCCTCCTTGACCAGGGTTTGGGACGAGCCCTGATTCCTCAAATCGGCGATGTAATGCGTCGCCCAGAGTCGAGGCAGAAAATCATTTCCTCCCTCGGCGGCAGGCACCTCGACCTTCGCTTCAAACTGCTGAGACTTTCCGTCCAAGCTAGCCTTGATCCGAATGAGCCCCTGCTGTGGCTTGTCTTCCGGAAGATAGCGCCCCACCACAATCTGTTGCCCCCCACGGGGGAGGTTGGGGAGCTTGCGGGGAAAGACCCGCGCGGTCGCAAAGCCCTCGATCGCAAGCTCAAGGTTTTTGAGCGCAGGCGCGGCGATTTCACTCAAAAGGCGGGCGGCAGTCTGCTCGACCTCCTTGCGATCACTGAGAACCGCGCCGCCCCCGATAGATGCAATCGCTGAAAGGACTCGGGTCTCCTGGGCGAGCCCAAGAGGAAGGGCATAGCAGCTCGGCCCTTTGTGGCTTGCCAAAGCGCGGATTTTGGTCACCAGCTCAGCGGGGTTCTTTTCGCCGAGGGTCGGGCGGCCATCGCCGAGGTAAACAATGACGCTTTCGGGCCCGGCCTTGGCCATGGCCTCCCTGAGATAGGCAAGAGGAGCCGTGCGCCCCAAGGAGGGGCGGGCACGCAAAGCAGCGAGGGCCTTGGTCACTTCGCCCGGCCTGGCAGCTACAGCTTGGGGGACCAGCCAGGCAGTCGTCTCATCGCAGGCGGCCAGGCGGAACTTGTCCTTGGGTCCGAGCATAGAGAGAAGAGCCTGAAGAAAGTGCTCCTGCCGTCCCCGCTGGGCCGCATCCGCAGACGCGGAGGTGTCGGCCAGGAGGATGAGATCCAAGCCCTTTCCTTCAGGAAGGAGCAGACGCTTCCACGCTCCCCCCTCGTCACCCGGAGCAGCCATGAACAGCATGAAATAGCCTTCTTCGCCCCGCCTGTGCGAGACAAAGCTGATCGGGCCCTCAGGTTTCACTTCGTAGGCCAGTTCAAAATCTTCGCTGGGCCTGTAATTGCGGGCCGAGAATTCCACCCGCGCGGTCTTCTCTCCCCGGCGGATACGGCAGGGATGGCTGGGGGAAGAAACCTTGCCCAAGGGAACCGAAGAGGCGATCTCGACCTTGATCTCAAGTCGCTCGAGGGGATGCTCTCGCAGGAGGTCGCTGCGCAAGCCATAGCGATAGCGCACCGTCCTCCCCTCGCGCGGCAGGACCTGGGTATAGCGAATGCGAATGCGCTTCCTCGAGTGCTTTCGGATGGGATAGACCTTGGCTCGAAAAAGATTGCCTCCGCTCCATTCGAGGAGAGCGGGGTCCTTCTTGCGTTTCTTGAGATCGGCATAGATGCGCCGAGCCTTGGCCCGCGTCACGAGATCTGCGTCCACAAGTTCATTCCCGAACCACATCCCAAAACCAGACACCGTCGCCCCCGGCGGGAGGGGAAACACAAATTCTCCCTCGAGATCCTTGTCACTTCCGTTGACAAAGCTCTCCACAATGGTCGTCTCCACCACCTGGTCCCGGATGACCACCGACACCTCGTGCGTACCGATGTGGAGCGGGACATCCCTTCCATCCACCTTGGCCAGCAGCGAACCCATCCACTCGGAGGTCGTGGAAGCATGGAAACCCTTGACCCACTTCGGTTCCTTCTTCATGGATTTCGGAGTCGCCATGCCATTTGCCTTGACGACCAGCCTCTTCTCCACCTTGAGGGCAGCGTCCTTGCCCGCGCCTCGGACCTGCAGAACCTTCCCCTTGTCCGGGAGGAGTTCGAGGACCCCCGCCTCTGCCCGGATCCCCCCATTCTTCCCGATCTCAACCTGTGCGCCCGGCCCCATGACAAAACGGCCGAAACCGTTGAGGACGATTTCGGCCGCGTGCGCGCCCAGGCTTGGAGTTCGGAGCCAATCACCTGGGTAGAGGGGGTTTCGAGCTGAGACCATGGTCCACCGCGTGTGCCCCTCGGGACGAACCAGCAGGACACCCTGGATTTCGGCAATTTGACCCAGGCGGCCGTCCCTGACAGCAGGCATGGCCTGGTCCTGGTCCAAGCGAAAGGCGACCGTAGCAGCCAGCAAGAAGCCCACCACAATCCAAAGGGGAAGGAAAAGAGGAACTCGTTTCATCGGAAGATCCTATGTACTCGGGTCGGAATGGTTGACGGACGAAGGCCGGCAAGACGCAAAGTTAGATCCAAGGTTCCCTCAAGCAAAGAGATCCGCTTCAATAACCTTTCTTAATCTTCATTCTCTTTTGTAAGGACCGGTCGATGCGCGTTCTCTTTTGGACTCTTTCTTTCCTTGTCATCGCCGCAGTGGTCATCATCGCCCTCTTTTATCCGCTGATTCTTTGGGCCTTCATCATACTCCTGCCCCTCTTTTTCCTGGGGATCTACGATGTCACCCAAAGCCACCACGCGGTCCTCAAGAACTTCCCCCTGGTGGGACATTTTCGCTACCTCTTCGAGATGATCCGCCCGGAGATCAATCAATACTTCATTGAATCCAATACCAATGGTCGTCCCTTTTCCCGGGAAATGCGCGCCGTGGTCTACCAACGGGCCAAACAGCATACCGACACCCTCCCCTTTGGAACGCAGCGGGATGTCTATGAAGAAGGATACGAGTGGATCAATCACTCCCTCGCTCCCGTCCAACCCAAGAACCGAGACCCAAGGGTCCGTATCGGAGGAAAAGACTGCAAAAAACCTTACGACGCATCCATCCTGAACATCTCCGCGATGAGCTTCGGCTCCCTCAGTAAAAACGCCATCCTCTCCCTCAACGGCGGCGCAAAGATCGGAAACTTCGCCCACAATACTGGAGAAGGCGGCCTCAGCCCTTACCACCTCAAGCCCGGAGGCGACATCATCTGGCAAATCGGCACGGGCTACTTTGGTTGTCGTAAGCCGGATGGGAGCTTTGATCTCGAGCAATTCAAGGAACGTGCGACCCACGAACAGGTCCGCATGATCGAAATCAAACTCTCCCAAGGAGCCAAGCCAGGCCACGGGGGCATTCTTCCCGGAGCCAAGGTTACCGAGGAGATCGCCAAGATCCGGCTGGTCCCACCTCACCAAGACGTGATTTCCCCCCCCGCACACTCTGCCTTTCGCACACCAGTCCAGCTGCTTGAATGGATCCAAACCCTGCGCGAAGCCTCCGGAGGAAAACCTGTGGGTTTTAAGCTCTGCCTCGGAGATCCCACCCAATTCCTCGGCATCTGCAAGGCCATGATCGGAACCGGCCTTCGCCCCGACTACATCGCCGTTGATGGAGGAGAGGGCGGTACCGGAGCAGCCCCTCTCGAATTTTCCAATTCCGTCGGCACCCCTCTCAATGAAGCCCTCAACTTTGTCCACAACTCCCTCGTCGGCTGTGGCCTTCGCGAAGACATCAAGATCTTTGCCGGAGGCCGCATCATCACGGGTTTTCAGATGGCCGCCAAACTGGCTCTGGGAGCGGACCTCTGCTATTCCGCCCGCGGCTTTCTCTTTTCCCTGGGGTGCATCCAAGCCCTCCGCTGCAATACCAACCATTGCCCTGTTGGAGTCGCCACCCAAAATCCCTATCTCGTCAAGGGCCTCGTCGTCACTGACAAGACCCAGCGCGTTGCCAACTTCCACAAAGCCACCGTCCACAACCTCGTCGAACTCCTCGGCGCCGCAGGCCTCGAAAGCCCGGACCAACTCCGTCCCTGGCATATTTACAAACGCACAACGCCGGTCCAAGTCAAAAGCTATGCCCGGATCTTTCCCCAACTCCGAAAAAACGACCTCATCGAAGGGAGTGCCCCCGAAATCTTCGCCTCCCTTTGGGCCTACGCCAGCCCTGACCATTTTTAGCCAGGATCACTTGCGCGCGACCCAGGATTGTAGGCCTCGTTTTTCACAACTCGCGCATGCCCCGGGAGCCTTTGCAGCCCCGGCAAAGAAAGAGGGTTTCTCCCTACTCCTTCGCGATGCCCACGAGCGGCACCAAAAGTGGATTGGGAATCCCCCGAAAGCGAAACGCGAGGGAAGTCTGAACCGTCCCGCGCGGAATCCCCGAAAGTAGCGACACCTTGAAGCGAAGCGCCTTCTCCTTGGGCAGGAACCGAACCTTGACGACCCGGAGATAGGAACGGAGGAGAGAATCCGTCGTCAGGACCCTCGCACTCTGCCATTCGATCCTTTTCTTGGAGAACACGAGATCTAAAACGCGCTCTTGGGTTTTCTTCCGAGAAAAGGCTCCGAAAAACAAATCATGGGGCTTGGCGTAGATCCCAAAATCCGGGACCTTTCCTCTCCCAAAAAGCTTCCAGCTTTCCCCCTCGGGAAATTGCAAATCCATCGTAAATTGGAAGACACCATGATCCTCCGGAGGAAGAAAGGGATTTTCAAAGCGAAGAGTCAAAACAAGAGAATCATCCTCCTTCCACGCGAAACTAGGCTTGATCCCATAGGCTTCCGGCTGGATTCGGATCTTGGGGATCCTAAACTTTCCGCCGCCCTGCTTTTTCTGGATCTCCACTTGAATCACAGAGTGCCTTGCATCCTTGGGCGAAAAACGAAAGGTTTCCCAAGAGCGCAGATCCTTCCCCTCCAAGCGGATCCTGTAACGCATCTTCCCAAACTGCTCGACTTCGCCCTTGATCTGATTCCGATCAGAAACGAGAGCGAAACTGTCCTTTCGTTGCCGAACGGGATACTGAAACCGGAGCAAAAGAAAGCCTTTTTCCCCCGGCTTCAGAACCAGAGGCTTGGCCGAAATCTCCGCCTGCTCATAACGCTCCCCTCGAAACAAAACCCTCGGATGCAGACAACCGCAGCTGAAGCTAAGACGCCGGATCCGAAGGGGAGCAGACCCCGTATTGATGAAAGGCAGGTTCAGACGACAGATTTTCCCCGCCATCCCCTCAACCCTTTTTTTAAGAAGGCTCGACTCCTCCCCTCCCTCAAGCCATTGGAGATCCGCGGAAGCCGCTTGAACCTCCTCATCTCCCTTTCCCAAACCTTGTTCAACCCCCTCTCCCCCCCGCCCTGGGGAACCCTTCCCACAGGTGGTCAGAAAACAGAGCAGAAGACCAAGCGCCATCCCGAGGAAGGTACCCTTGTGCTCCGAAGCATCCTTTACCCTCATGGTTTCACCCCCTCTCCAAGCCCAACCCAACGAGAACAACCCTCTCCTCCGAGGGGGTTCTGGCAAAGCCCGGAGGGCTTCGCAACGTAAAACCCGCGGACGGGTTTTCCACCTCCGGACGGGTTTTCTACCTCCGGAGGGGTTTCCTAACCCCAAGTTTCCCCTCACTTTTTCACCCTCGCCTTCCAGGTTTCCCGATCAAAATCGAGCGCGACGGAAAGAGGGTACGCCATTCCATCGTCCCCCTTGATCCAGCCCTCCTTTAGATAAAGCATTGCCAATTCACGCCGCTTGGGTAATGGCTTCTTGTTGAACCAAGGAACGACACCTAGATCCACCAGCTTTTGGGCTTCTTGGGTATTCCTTATTGCTTTTACAAGATTCGGATAATCTTTAAAAGGAAGAAAAAACTGAAACAATAGGTAGTAATTCCTTTTCGAACCAACGCGCACGTACTCACCTAGAAACCTAGCCCCCTTCTTTGGATCCCAATTATGCGTTTTCTGCCATTCCCTACCATCCTTATAGGTTTGGATAAGGACAAAATCGCCCTGCTTGCATTTGTCCTCCTGCCCCTTTGCCACTTCCAAGGCCTTTTCTTGCACCCGTAGAGTCCGAAAATTGACCAAGCTAGGGTTTTTCTCATATTCTTTCCTCGCACGGTGGACAGCTTCTTCTTTATCCTTCACATCTAACACAGATTCTTTATTAATGGCATCCCAAAGAGCCTTGGGAAGATCTTTTCCCAAGACAAATTTTTTTTCATTCAATTGATGATCCACTTTTATTGCAAGGTCTAGCAGTGGGTTCATATGAGGTTTTTTCGAGACAATTCTTTGCACTTCGGTAGATTTTTTTACTGAATGCCCTGCTCGATTTTTTCCTCTTTGTAGCTCTTTTACTTTTGTTTCCAACTCTCGGTTTTTCCCCTCCGTTATCCAGGCATGAATCATCCCATAGGCCCCAAAAAGGAAAACAAAAAAACTGAAAACCAACCAGTAGGAACTAATTCGAATTTTCGTCATTGTCAAACCTCAATCAAAAGAGGGACAGAATCTTTCATCAAAACCCAAAAGGTTATTTAGTTAAAACGCCAGACTGCGAGCTTTTTCCAAGGACCATAATCCTTTTAAGATCTCATTTCATTGAAGGAAAAAGGCCGGGAAAAATTGAGGTCGGATCATCAAGGAAAGAACCCGTGACTCTACACATATTCAAAAGAGCTAATTCACTTGACTTGGGCAAGCATTGCAAATCGTAGAAATCAATTTTTCATACATCAGGGTACTGCCTCCACTGGGAACACATTTGACACGGATACTGTGGTCCACCCAGTCTTGTCCACAACTCATATTCGAAATCGGAGCCTCATAAGTCACATTAGTACCCACAGCTTGAGTGCCTCGGGGACTGTTTCCCACATAAACCTCGTATGCACCGGGGCAACAGGACCCACTTTTATTGCATTGGTTGACCTTGACACTGAAAGATAACACGGAAAAGGAACAGGGCTTCTGATGACAAAGCACATTTCCGTTCACATCAATCTCTTGGCAAGTCCCATCCATAGAAGAAGGTTCCGTAATGACATTGACATCAACGCATAAAGAAGCCGTCTTGCCGCATTTCTTCTGGACTCCAGGTGTTTTCTGCACGTCCACATAGGCCTTGCAAGCGCAATCCGAGCTGCCCTGCGAAACGGGACCTCGCATTGCGAAAAAACCCGCAAGGGACAAAAGAAGGGGAG
>JALSSW010000081.1 GCA_026984035.1 Planctomycetota bacterium | reverse complement strand
ACAAAGTACGACTGGATTCGTTATAGTTGTGGAGATTGGGTATTTAATCACTTGGAAAGATGCTGCCTTGAAGGCAATATCCCTTTCTATTGGTATGGTCCAAGGAGGAAGTGCAAATGAAGAGGGGGATAAGTTTCTTTTTTCTGGTAGTTTTTTTTGCAGGCCTTGTTTTTATTGCTGCATTTAATCTGTTTTTTGGTGAGAAAAAATCTCTCAAAAAAGATGAGGTCCTTGTTCATTCTATTGAGGATAATAAAAAGAATGATGGGAAAGGATTGGGTGACAATCTCCATGGAAAAAAAGTGGAGAAAATTGCAGGCCAATCCCGAAAACTTCAATTTATTCAAAGGATTGTGAATCGGATTTCTCTTTGGGCAATGTCCAAAACAAGGATATTCAGATCTAAGCCGATTGTTCGTGTCCTATCGGGACCTATTTTTTTGAAAAAAGACAAGGAGGTGCGAATCAACTTTGATCCCCCTTTGGTGAAAGTCAGAAAGGATGCTAGCATTGAAATTGCGATAGAAGAACCTTTTGAAGTGCGACCTCCATGGAAAGATGTCCTTTTAAAATACCATGGACCGGTGCAGGCAAAGGTTTGTTTAATGACAGAGAGAGGTGTGAAAATCTGTCAAGATATTATTGGGGAATCTATGGGAGACAGTGGGTCCTATCTTGATTTTCGGTTTAAGCCTAAACTTCCATTGAATGAAAAGTTTGTTACCTTATCCGTCCAATTTGGAGCGAATGTAAAAGTAAAGGAGATCCGTTTCTATCAATACAATTACCTCTGATCTCTGTGCTTACACCTTTGGGTTCCAATGGCATTGCTCGAGGTAGCCGGGAGGATCTTTTCCTTGAGTTTTTGTGTCAATGCGCGAAAAAACCGCACGGTGAGTCAAACCCTTTGTGTATGTCTGGAATTATTCCAGCGTCACCGAAAACGGAGTCCAAGACAGTCTCAGCTATGAAGGCAACGGCAATCTGGTGAGCGATGGAAGATTTTTCTACGTCTATGACTACCTGGACCGACTCTCGGAAGTCTATGAAATCGTCCCCGGCGGCCAGACCCTCGCCGCAAGCAGCAGTGGGGGGACAAGCTTCGCCCAAAAGCAGTGCGCCCGTTGCATGAAGAGAAAACCTGTAAGGCGTAGCCTCAAAGAACTTCAGGCCCTCTACAAGAAGGCCAAGGATCGCTACGCGAGCTTTAAAGCCAAAGCCAATCTATCCAAGGGTGCTCCCCTCTCCCTCTCGGGAACCAGCTCTACGAACAGCACAAGCAGCACGGGCGAGATGATCCTGATTGCCTACTACGGCTACGATCCCAACAACCGAAGGGCCTATCGGCTCCTCTACGGGACCACCACCTGGTGGTCCTATGACGGCTGGCGGGTCGCAGAAGAGATGGACGGAAGCGCAGGCTTCCCCGCAAAGAGAGTCCATGCAGACGGCATCGGCATCGATGAGCATCTTGCCAGTTGGGAAGCAGGAAGCGGATGGACCGGGAGGAGCTACCTCCAGAATCACCAGGGGACCACGATGAGACTCCTGGACAGTGCCGGCACGATGTTGCAGGCCTTTGAGTATGACGCCTATGGTGCCAGGTATGCCTATGACGGAAGCGGCGCATCGATTGCGATGAGCGCCATCGATGGGGCGGGGGTCTATGGGTACCAAGGAAGGCGTTTGGACGCGGAGACGGGCTTTTATTACTTCAGGAACCGCTATCTGAACGTGGGGCTGGGGCGGTTTTTGACGATGGATCCGGTTGGGCGGTGGGGGGATGGGAAAGCGGTAGGGAATCCTAAAGGGTTTGCAGGTTCTAGCTCAATTTCAGATACAGATCCTTTTGGCCTGTATTGTGGTGGCGAAGACCTTCCATGGAAACGCGGTCTTATTCCTGGATGCCCTTTGAAAGAAAAAGCTGTGAAGAATCGTAAGGGGTGGGTCCCAAGCATTACTTCAGCCGATCATAAGGGAACATGCTATAGATCCCTTCCTAATTTGACTAAAATGGCACAGCAATGTTGTTACGATAAATTGGGTAACTTGATCGAGTGGGAGGGTGCCGGAACTCTAGATTGGACCACTATGGATGGGGGCTTGTTTTTAAGCATAAAACATTTGTTTACGGATTATTTTTCATGGAGATCGAATCCTATTCGGTTCAATGCAGTCCATTATTGTATGAGGCTATTTGGTATCCCTAGTGGAACCTCAGGATTACCTGTTGAGGAGACTCTTGCAAAAGTTATTTGGAAAAAATGTGAAGTTTTTGTTGAAAAAAATAAGTTTGGAAGGGCCGATGATAAAACTTATGACTCTTCTTATGGGATGGCAGGTGTCGTTGAAATGGAAGTGCCCTACAGTGGAGTTTTGAAGGTTTTAAAATTTTCACTTTGGGTAAAAAGGTTATTGAGAGGTTAAGTTGGATATTTTGGTGAAAAAAACCAGAGATTTTTCTCTTAGAAGGTTTTCAATAAGATGGAAGCTTGCCCTTTTGGCTCTTGCTCTTTCATATCTATTGCTAGTCGGCTATCGATTTGGAAATGAGTATCTGCGTTTGGCGAAATTTTTAATCAGGGATATTGCTTTTATTGTTGGATTCTTTTCTATTGGTTATTTTTTAAGGAATACGGGAACTGTTTTTCCTAGAAAACCTGTTGCCAGAATCTGGATTCTTTTTGGTCTTCTCCCTGGAGTTATTTTTTTTATATTAAGAGAATTCTATCTCTTCCTTTTTTCTTACTTTAAAGGGGATCTTGAATTTTCATTTTTCGTAGGTTTCTTCTGGGCATGCTTCTTCTTTTCATTTCTTTTTTTTAGAGATTCCTCAAAGGTTCTGAGGAAAACAATCTTTAGGGTTTTGGTTTCAATTGTTTATTTCTTTCTTTCTTTTGGGTTCGTAGTCCACAACTGGTTTATCTAGGCACTCTTTTGCCAAATATTCAAAATCAATGGTCCCCAGGAGCATCTATCGTCCAGTGCTGTTTTGTAGCAGGGAAATGAAACGATCAGGTTCTTTCAAGTTGAACCTTGGACTTGGTCAGTCCTGAACATAGTGTTTGGAATCATTTCAAATTTGGTGTTCGCCCTTTTCTTGATCTTGGGTGTTACTTGTATCTTCCTATTCACGCATGCATGAGAAAAAAAGGCGTTCCCACTGCAATGCTGTCCAAGATCAGTGCTGTCCAAGATAATCCACCCCCCTCTCCGCCAAGCCCTCTAAGAGCCCTCTAGATCCCAAAAACGCCTTTAGATTCCGAGTTTTCAAATCAGCTCCCCCTCGTCTGCTGTCCAAGATCTATGATGGCAAACTGCCTTTGAAAAACAGTTGGTGCTTCCTCCCTTTTTCCCGGGATCGCAATCTGATGATCCAGGCCCTGCAGTAAATCCCTTTAAGTAAAGATATGGATGCGAAAGATCACCATCAAGTTGGATAGGGAGAGCCCGATTTGAGATCGAAAGCTCAGATACTTTAAGATCACATTGCTATGAGTGCTGTCCCAATCTGGGTTCCGATGGCGTTCTCCGAAGTGCCCACGAAGGTCTTGATCTTGAGGTTTTGCTTCAAAGCACGAAAAAACGACTCGATCTGCCAAGGCTCCTTGTAGATGCCCGCCATCGTTATGGGGCTCCAAGTCAGCTGATTCGTAAAGAAGTCGCTGAAATCGTTTTTCTCTTCATCCCAGATTGTGATCCAAGGGACAGGTAGAAACTTTGCTTGCCCTGCTCTGACTCCAAGAGCTGAAGGCCTTCACATCTTTGGAGTTTTACCCTTGAGCTCTTCTCTTGAGCTTTTGTGGGGTTCTTAAAACATGCTTTTTTGGGAGTTTTGGATGGGTTTTTTTTCTTCGCGGAAGACGGAGGCAGCATCATAAAAGAGTTCGCTTATGCCCTCGATGCCCTCCCTGTTGACCCGGATGGAAAAGCAGTGATGGGCCTTTTGTTTTCGGCCTGGCTCTTGGAAAATGCGGGGGACGCGGGCGGTGTTCAGGACCAGGGTATCGAACATTTGAGCGGTTTTTTGGCGGCGGGCACCTCGGGGTTTTTGGCAGCGGTGGTGCATGTGCCCTGCGATGAGGAGGGGGATCTCGAAGCCTTCTTCTTCGAGGAGATCCATGGCGAGACGGAGGTCGGGGTCTCCCCAGTCTCCGCCGGGGTTCCCGAAGTCCTTTCCAAAAATATCTGTGGATCTTTTTGAGAGGCCCTGGGGGCCGTTGTGGGCGAGAATCCAAATGCGCTTACTCGGTGCGCCTCGGGCTGCTTCGACGATCTTTTCGGCGGATTCTTGCATGCTGTCGATCCCGTAGAGAGCCTTGTAGACGGCTTTGCTCCGAAGTTTGGGGCCTCCCCAGGAGAAGGGCCTCGCTCCGATGATCGAAAGATCGAGAGAGGGGAGGTCGATGCGCCGATAGGCCAGGTGGCGGTTGCCAAGCAGGCTAAGGCAAGTCTCCAGTTCTTCTGTGACTTGGTCCTCCCGAAAACTTCTCCATGCGTCATGGTTGCCGAGGAGGCCGAAGGTGGGGATCCTGGCTTCGAGAACCTTGCGTACCATGCCGGGGTCCTCGTCCCCCAGATCTCCAACGAAGAGGCAAAGGAGGGGGTGGCGGGCTTCGAGAAACCTGAGGTCGACTTGATCAAAATGTCCGTGAAGGTCTCCCAGGACGAGGATCTCTACGGATCCGGATTCCACTCCCTTTCCCATTCTCTTTTTTTACCCGACAGATTGGAGAGCGCAAAGGTGGAGGGTCGGGCTAATCGCCCGATTCTTTTGCTTGGCTGAGGGGCGTGCCGAGGCGAAGGGCCTTGCGGGTCACGGTGCTGAGGGGGAGTTTGGCGGTTCTTGAAAACCAAGAAAAAGGAGCTGGAGGGGGGGCGTTGATGTTTAAGGGATGGACGTAAACTGTGATTTTGTAGCGGGTGATGGAATGCCCGAAGCTGCCGAGGCTGGGACCGATCTCAGCCTTCGGGCCGAAGGTTCCCTGAAGGTAATCTTCCAAGCTTTGTTCACTTGGGACGGGAAGACCAAGACCCGGAAGGCCGATTTGGCCCTGGTTGATTTCGCCCTGGGGGATGCGCCGGCCCAGGAAGAGGCCCTCTTTTGTGGCGAGGAGGAGATGAGTTTCTACAGCCTGTGGCCTGGGACGCGGCGGGAGCTTGGGGTAAAGGGTGGGTGTCCCCTCTTGGCGGGCCTTGCATTGGGAGTGGAGGGGGCAGAGGGGGCATTCGGGGGTGGCGGGGGCGCAGGGGCCGGCGCCGAGGTCCATGAGGGCCTGGTTGATGATCCGGGGGGATTGTTCTCGGAGCATGGACTGAACGAAGGCCTCGATTTGGACGCGGCCGGTTTTTTTGCGGGCGGGTTCCTTGAGAGCCAGGAGCCGGGAGATGACACGTTCCGCATTGCCGTCGATGGCCGGAAGGGGGCAGTCAAAGGCAAGGGAGTAGACCGCGCCCTTGGTATAGGGACCAACTCCGGGGAGGGAGGCGAAGTCCTTGGGATCCTTTGGGATCTGCCCTCGATGCTCGCGGACCAGCCTTTGCGCCGCCTCCCGAAGCTGGCGGACCCTGCGGTAGTAACCCAGTCCTTCCCAGGCGCTCAGGAGGCTGTCATCATCTGCGGCGGCAAGGGCCTTGGGGCTGGGAAAACGCGAGAGGAAGGCCCCCCAGCGCTCCCGCACCACCTGGACCCTGGTCTGCTGGAGCATGACCTCGCTGATCCAGATTCTGTAAGGATCAAGGGTCCCCCGCCAGGGGAGATCCCTTTGCCGTCTCTCAAACCAGTCTGCAAGGAGCCTTGCGCAGATCTTTGCCGTGCTTTTCATCGTTCAGGTTTCGGTTGAGGCTTCCACAAAACAAAGCTCCCGGCTTCAATACCCTCATGCGAATTGCCATCGCCCAACTGAACGTGACCATAGGCGCCTTTGAGGCCATCTTCCATAAGATCGAGGAGGCCGTGGAGAAAGCCCGCGATTCCTCCGTATCCCTCCTTTGCCTGACCGAGCTGGTCACTTGCGGTTATCCTCCAAGAGACCTCTTGCTCAGGGGCGACTTTGTGCGGGCCAACCTGGAACTCCTTGAGCGCGTGGCGGCGATGAGCTGGGATGATTTTGCCATTCTTCTTGGATATGCCGAACCACGCAAACCAGGCCCCGGCAAGGATCTTTTCAACGCAGCCGCCCTCTGCCTCGGGGGGAAGGCCATCCAAAACACTCGCAAATCCCTTCTCCCCACCTATGACGTCTTCGATGAAACCCGCTACTTTGCTCCCGGATGCGAGCCTGAGCCAATGGAGCTCTTTGGACGAAAGCTGGGGGTGACGATTTGCGAAGACATCTGGAACGAGCCCGGTTTTGTGCCCCAAGGGGGCTATGAGCGGGACCCCGTGGAAACCCTTGTCGCCAAGGGGGCTGATCTCTTGATCAACCTCTCCGCCAGTCCCTTCCACCTCGGGAAGCGGGCCGAGCGGCAAACCCTTTTGAAGACCAAAGCGGTGAAATATGGCCTGCCCCTGGTTTATGCCAACCAGGTGGGAGGCAATGACGAATTGATTTTCGATGGTTGCTCTCTAGTGCTGGGGGCCGATGGAGAGGTCCTCTCAAGGGCGCATTCTTTTGAGGAGGATTTCTTGGTCGTGGATCTGCCCGAGAAGGGGGCTTGTGGAAAAACCCAGAGGATGGAAGCCCTGTTCGAGGATCCTCCCTCCGAAGCGGTTCATGCCCTCACCTTAGGTCTCAGGGACTATGTGGCCAAGTGCGGCTTCGACAAGGTCCTCCTCGGCCTCAGTGGAGGGATTGACTCTGCGCTCACCGCCGCCATCGCGGTCCGCGCCCTTTCGAAAGAAAAGGTCCTCGGCATCTCCATGCCCGGCCCCTATTCCTCAGAGGGAAGCCTCACCGATGCCAAGGCCCTCGCCGAAAACTTAGGCATTGCCTTGGAGATCCTCCCCATCGAAGAACCCTTCAAGGCTTTTCGCCGGACCCTTTCTCCTCTCTTTGCCAATCTGCCCGAAGATGTGACCGAGGAGAACCTCCAAGCCCGCATTCGGGGCGTCCTCCTCATGGCCCTTTCCAATAAGTTTGGGCATCTCCTGCTCACCACGGGAAACAAGAGTGAGACCTCTGTAGGTTATTGCACTCTCTATGGAGATATGAACGGCGGCCTTGCGGTCATTTCGGATGTCCCCAAAACTTTGGTCTATGACTGCTCCCGCTGGTTGAACCTGGAAAAGCCTACCATCCCCGAGTCGACCCTTCTCAAGCCTCCCAGTGCAGAGCTTCGCCCTGACCAAAGGGATCAGGACAGCCTTCCTCCCTATGAGGTTTTAGATCCCATTCTTGAAGCCTTTATTGAGGAAGGTTGCAGCAAGGGGGAGATTGTCGATCGGGGTTTCGAAGCTCCCCTCGTGGAGCGGATCATCAAGATGGTGACCAGGGCCGAATACAAGCGCCGGCAGGCCGCTCCCGGTCTGCGCATTACCTCCAAGGCTTTTGGCATAGGAAGGCGCTATCCGATTGCTGCGGACCCCTCCTCCCTGACTGAGCTTCCCTGACCCAGGAACAAAGCCGAAGCTTCCTCCTCCCCTTTCCGGGTCAGCCCCCCTTTTTCTTATGGAGCTTTTCCAGCTTTGGAGCGATGACGGCCCGGCAATAAGGCTGCCCACTGTTCAGCCTGTAATAATCCTGATGGTAGCCCTCAGCTCGGTAGAAGGGGCCAGCCGGGGCGATCTCGGTAACGATGGGGTCTTTGAACCTTGGAGCCGCGTTTGCCCTCGAGGTCTCGGCAATCTCTCTCTGTCTTTCGTTCTCGTAAAAAATGACGGAACGATACTGAGTTCCAGTGTCGGCCCCCTGACGATTGAGAGTCGTAGGATCGTGCATCTCCCAAAACCATTCGAGCAGTTCTTCAAGAGGAATCGTGGAAGGGTCGAAGTGGACTTCTACAACTTCCGCGTGCCCCGTCGTCCCTGTGCAGACATCTTTATAGCTTGGGTCCTCAACGGAACCCCCCATGTAACCTGAAACTACATCATGGATTCCATCGACGCGCTCAAGGATGGCCTCCGAACACCAAAAGCAGCCTGCCCCGAGATAGATCTTTTCAAGTTGTGTCATGACCGATAACCAAATTTTGGAGGATCCACCGGGTCCTCTGGGGCTTCTTTTTTCTCTGTATCCTGCTGGTCAGAATTGGGCTCATCGGACCTTGGAAGCGGAATGCCCAGTTCGTCCAAGGATTCGCCATCTGGATTCATATCTTCTCGGGCAAAGGGGCCTTCCTCTTGGGGGGAGCTTTGATCTTCGTCCGAGCTGCCCGAAGAACTTGTTTCGGGGGAGGACTCAGAGAGTTTGTTCTCCAGTTCTTTTGTTTCCTGGCTTTCTTCGTCTTTAGACCCTTCCTCCCACTTTTCTTCTAAGGGATTCAGGCTTTCCTTCCGATCATCCAGCTCATCATCATTGACATCCAGAAGGTTGTAATGTGCTTGGGTGAGTTGCCCGAGATCTCGGCGGAGGTCGCTTACCTCATCAAGGCCAATATCTTTTTTGAGATCCCGTAAGCCCTTGCGGAATTCGATCAAAGTTTTTCCAACCGATTTGCCTACGTCAGGGAGCCGACCCCCAAAAAGAATCAGTCCGACGATGAGGAGGACCACTAATTCAGGACCTCCGATCATGTTGAAAATGGCGAGCATTCCGCGATCTTCCTTCTTACCTTCCTATGTGTCAATCCTGGTTCGAGGGAATCCCGGAAAGAACATTCTCCTCTGTGTTGTTCGTTTTGATAGATCTTGAAGATTCCCGAGTGAAGACCTTCTCCCGTCCGCCCACCCGCTTTTAAGAGAGATTTATCAAAAAAAACGGGGGAAGGCTTTAATCCTTCCCCCGTAGATTGTCACTCAATTTTCCCTCTCCAGGGAGGTTCAAGCTCGCTTGGGAGGTGGACGCTCCACTTGCGAACCATGTTCGATCCGCAGAACCGCCCTAGGGGTTTGCGAACCCCTCCTCCTCCTCGAAAATCTTGAATACTGGGTCAAAGTTACTGCCTCCGTTTCGATCGTCCTTTTCTGCCAAGTGGTCTCGCCACAGAAACTCCTTCGACCATGTCTTCGCTGGGAGGGGTCTCGTGTTGAGTTTTTGGACAGAACTTTCCCTTGGGATGGGAGGGAAAAAAACGGAGAAGGGGCTCAAGCTGGTCCGAAGTTCTGGCAGTTTTGGGTTAAAATCTCCTGAAACTTCGGTCTCTCCCCTGTTTTCGAGTCACACTATAAGAGAGAATCCCAGGTCTCATCATTCCCTTATTCTCTTTGTCCCGTTTATTCATGAGATGGCTTCAAGTGAATCAATGGGGTTGTTCCATCTCATGGCCCAAATGTTAAGGACGGTGCGGAATCGTGAATGCGAGTACACACCGTATTGCTTTTTCAGAGCGTCCAAATGAAAGTGCGACTCACACCTATAACTTTCCTTTTTGTGGTTTTACCCTTTTCCCTTTTATCATGCGGAGGGGGGGGAGGTGCTGCCTCCACAGCTCGAGGCCTTGTTCGAGGAAAGTTGGTATTGCAATCCGGGGTTCCTGGAAGACCCAGCCCTTCGTCTCTTCAGCCGCCTTCTTTATCCAGAAAGGAAGCTAAGATCCTGAAGGAAAGAGAGCCGAACGACCATCTTTTCTCCGCACAGGATTTGGGGGTCTTAGAATCACCCCAGGTTCTTGATGGCCGAGTCAAGGGTGGCGCGGATGCGAGGGATCTCTATCGCCTTGGACCCTTAACCGAAAATGGGCGTTTGCGGGCGACCTTCCTGGGCACGGGGGTTTCTCTTCGAATCTTTCGCTGGGAAAGCGGGTCGCCGATCAAAACCGAGGCTTTTGCCAAGGATGGGAATGGAACCTTGACCCTATCCTTCAAGGTTGGTGATGAGTTTTTGATCGAGTTCAATCGCCGGGACGCGGCCCAAACAGGGGAATACTCCTTGAGTCTTAGGAAGGAGGAGGACTTTGATCCCTTGACGAACTCCAAGGTTGTGATGGGGCTCTCCTCGCTTCCCCCTTTACCGGCGATGCGTTTCTACCGAGAAGCGCTTGATCAGAAAAAACCGGAACGTTTTCTCCCAGAACTGGTCGTGGAACTCTCTGAGCAACCTTCAAAGAGAGCGGAGCAGCGGCATGCTTTGCAAGGAATGGGCTTGTCCCTGATTTCCGTGGGTGGGACTGTGGAGCTGTGGCGGGATGTGCGGCTCCAAGCAAGGCAATCGGGGGCGCAACCGGGTCTTGTCACCTCTCTTTCCGTTGCAGATCTCTGTCGGAAGGCTCGTCGTGTCTTAGGTCCCGAAGTCAGAGTGAGCCCCAATCTTCAGATCCCTCTTTCCAGTGTCGCCTCTGAGTCTTCTTTAATGGGGTCTTCTTTCATTGAGTCTTCTTTGGAGAACATTGGAGAAGAATCTGGACCCCGTTTGCAGGGAAACGGCCCGAATGATCCCTTTTATTCTTCCTCCCAATGGAATATGCGCTTAGCCGGTTTTCCCGCAGCCTGGAGGCTCACCCACGGAAATCCCAACGTCAACATTGCTGTGTTGGATACAGGGGTATTGATCAGGCATCCTGATCTCTCACCTCGGGTCTCCAAATGGAGTTTCGATTTTGTTTCAGATCCGGTCTCAGCGGGAGATGGGGACGGAGTGGATGCGGATCCTTCGGAACCTCCCAGCTTCGAGACCTTGAGCCTGTTTCATGGGACCTATGTTTCGGGGGTCGCCGCCGCTCAGA
Source organism: Planctomycetota bacterium (assembly GCA_026984035.1). Lineage (GTDB taxonomy): Bacteria > Planctomycetota > UBA1135 > UBA1135 > HyVt-539. The sequence goes on along the minus strand of JALSSW010000081.1, from coordinate 3,746 downwards.
CAGACAATAAGGTCGGGGTTGCCGGAGGGACCTGGACGGGGAAACTCCTTGGTCTTCGCATTTTTGGAAAAAAGGGGAACAATAGTTTCGATCGCATCCAAGCCCTTCGCTACATCCTTGGAAAATCGAATACCTCCGGAAAGATCCTTCCTAAGCCCGATCGACCTCAAGTCGTGAATATGAGCTATATCGATCTCTTCCCCACCCAGATTGAGACCAATCTGATCAAAGAGATGGCCTGTCGAAATATCTTGATGGCAGCTGCTCTTGGAAATGAAGGACAGAAGTTGACGCAGCCCCACTATCCCGCCTCATGGCCTGAGGTCATCGGGGTTGTTGCCGTGGGGCCTGATGGGAAACGGGCACCTTATTCCAATATGGCGAACTTCGCCGATTTGGCAGCTCCCGGGGGGCTTGAGATCTCGGGACCAAAAGGAGTTGTCTCCACTTGGGCAGCTACGAGGAATGGGAAGTTTCAATTCGGCTACAACTCTTTTCTGGGAACTTCGGTGGCGACTCCCCATGTATCGGCTGCTTTGGCATTGTTGCGTAGCGTATACCCTGCAATTACCAAAGAGAAAGCCTTGGGCTTCTTGGCCCAAACAGCGGTGGATAAGGGGGCAAAAGGTAAGGATATTGAATATGGCTTTGGCCTCATTGATGTAGGCAAGGCCGTGGCCCTTGCGAAATCCAAGTGGAGTCCTCCCCAGGCGGGTTTGAACCTCTCCCGTATCGACCTGGGTACTCAGGTGGGGACAACCAACATGATTCTCGAAAACCGGGGCGGTGGAGTTCTACAGTTGGATGGGATCCGGCCTATTGGGCAACACAGTGGGGGAGTTCGTTTGCTTCCTCTCTGCATTGTGGCTCCTGCAACGATCTCGGTTCTTGTGGACCGGAGCAAGGTAAAGCCCGGGGCATATAGCGAACGTTTTGAGTTGGATACCAATGGGGGGACCGTCGCGATCGACATCTCTTATGCCAAAGCCATCCCAGCACCGGACGGGCCACTGTTGATTCGTGTCAAAGATGGCTCCAAGACCTTGGGGGAAACGAGGGCGGCGAAGGACGGAAGCTTTGAGATCAAAGGCTTGCCGTTGGGGACCTTTCGCCTGGAGGCAGGGGTCGATCGGGATAAGAATGGGAAGCTCGGGGACCGCCAGGAGTGGTATCTGAATATCCCTGTTCAGGTGCGGGAAAATTCGCCTCCGAATCTCTCTACTTTGCGTGTTCCTTGGCAGAACTAAGTTGGAATTCTCCAGCTCTCTTTCCATCTTTGGGGTCGTTATTGTCCAGGGAAGGGGGGTAGCCGTTGCTCCCCTAAGAGCCCTTTACTTTTCGAATCCCAAAGACTTCTCCCACATCAAGTCGGAGCCCATTGCTAAGTTGCAATCCTTTCGGTCCGAGCCTGATTAATCTCCCTTGGATTCCTCCACCCTTTGTGGCAAGAACGACTTCCTCCCCGATCCAAGCGAAACCCTCCTGGTAAGTCCTCAGGATTTTGGTCCATTGCCCCTTCTCCGCTTCCTGGACCATCCCTGCGATTTTCATCAGGAAAACCAGCAACAACTCGGGGTATTGAATCCTGTCAATACCTTCGAGCCTTAAGCTGCTGGCAATCCCTTCTAACTCCGTGGGGAACTTTGTCCGTTCCACATTGCAGCCTACCCCACAGAGAAAAGCGCCCGAACCCTCACCTTCGATCAACACTCCTGCGATTTTTTTCTCCCTGAGGAAGAGGTCGTTGGGCCATTTGATCCGCAATAGGCCCTGGGGGACACCCAGGGTTCTCAAGGCAGTGAAAAGGGCTGTTGGAAGCAGGAAAGGAAGGAGGAGCGGGGGGTAACGCCCCTTGGGTTTGAGCAGAATGCTCAGGGCGAGATCCTTTTCGGGTTCCTGGTCCCATGTGCGTCCATGTCGGCCACGCCCATGGGTCTGAACCCCAGCGCTCAATGCTAGATGCTCCCGCTCGCCCTGCCTCAGGGCTTCTCGAAGGCTGTCCTGGGTGGAAACCACCCGGTCAAGATGCCAATGCCGCCAACCGGGAAACGGTCTCAGCGCGCCTTTGATTTGGACAAGGCATTCCGGGGTCATTTTCGAAAAGGAAGTCATCTCCCCAGCATGGCTTGGAGAGCATTCTTGAGCAAATCTCCCAAACTGTCGGGTTTTTCGTCGATTTCTCCTCCAGTGTCAAAGCTGAGCCGTCGATAAGTTTCCGGAGAGCCTCGATAGGAAAGGGCTTTTCCTCATCCCTCAAAAACAACGTGAAAAATCCCTCAAAAAAAGCTGAAGAATCCATCACCCTCCCCCGAGTCCCTCGGGAGTCCGGCCTGCGGGCGAACCTTCCCAGCCTCCAGGGCTTCGGTGAGCCTGTTTCTCAAGCCCGAGATTGGATTCAAAAGGGGACACCCATTGTTTTGCCCATGGGCTTGGGAAAGGGGGGCGTGACTCAAGCTCATGCGTACAAAGGACCTAGGGCTCCCGGGGATGAATTGGATGCCGAGGCAGTTTCTGTCTTCGTGGACGGATGGCCGGAGCGCTTTGGTGCCCTGGAGGGAGGGTTGGAGTCTCTTGCGGCCAAGATTCCCGAAGGGGGTGAACTCGTTCTTGACCTCTTGAATCTCCAAGCACCATCGATGCAGCGCCGGGTTTTCGAGGGCCGGCATTCCTCCTTCGATCCTGTTCCAGGCTTGGCGGATCTGGAGATTGCCTTTGATTGTGCTCGGATCATCGGTTCCCTCCAGAGAGCCGGTTTTATACCTCGTGATTGTATTCAGGTGCCTTTCTTTGGGCATAAGCACCCGATTCAATCCATCCAAGCGCTTTTGGAATGCGGCTTTTCGGCGACGCGTTCCTTCTATTCCATCCCGGCAGAACGGCTTTGGCTGCGCTGTGAGCGGGGGGGCCCCCTCGTGGGATCTGTCTTGATTGCTCATGGAAAGGAATCCACTGCGGTAGAGAACACGATCAACCTTCTGCGCAGCTATTTGCCCCATTCGTGGGAAATTTTGGTGGGTCCCGAAGCTGAGCTGGAAGCTGAATCCTGGAACCGGGCCCTGACCCAAGCGCGCGGAGAAAACCTCTGGCTGCTTCGTGGTGGGGATCTCCCTGAGGAAGCATCCTTTGACATCCTGAGAGCAAGCCTTGGTTCGAGACCCGTGATTTTGCAAGATCCGGATGGTTCCCTGCATCATGGACTTGCTGGATTGATGCTCTCACGGGAAACGTTTTTTACCGTGGGCCCCTTACCCGAGGAGTTGAAGTCAGATCAGATTGCGGGCGAAGAATGGTTCCTTCGGTCCTCAGCCGCCGGTCGTGAAATCGACCAGATTCCCTCTAAAAGGTTTTGGAAAGGGCCGGGGATCCCCAACACGGGGCAGGCTGAAATCAAGGAAGAGGCGCAGGCCTTTTTGAAACGCTGGGAGGGGATAGAAACCCTTCAGCTTCCGGGACAAAACATTGCTGCCTTGGTTCCGACTCCTCCCTGGGAAGAGGAAAACCGGCAGCCGCGCATCTCTCTTTGCATGATTGCCCGCAATGAAGAGCGTTTCTTGGAGGCCTGTCTTGCAAGGGTCCACAGTGCGGTGGATGAGATTGTTTTGGTGGATACAGGTTCGACGGATCAAACCATTGAGATTGCAAAATCATTTGGTGCCAAGGTGCTTCATACGCAATGGAACGATGACTTTGCAACTCCCCGTAACCTCGCCCTGGAGGCCGCAAGCGGGGATTGGATTTTGATCCTT